>JALRIJ010000110.1 GCA_023255485.1 Flectobacillus sp. | reverse complement strand
GCATAAGTTGTTTATATTTATTGCTAAATTGACTACAATATTGCTTAACTTTGCCGTTCTTTGACCGCCTACCAACTGGTAGAGGAACACTGCTAAAAAGAACAATTTTACAGACATCGAATCAGATTCAGTAGATACTTAGTCGGATGGTATTCTTTTCCGTATGCCATCTTCTAAGAATAAGCAAAATATAAGGAAAAAGATTATCAGAAAAGGATAATCATTCAAATAAATCACATGGAACAGAATAATACCAACAGTTATAAAAAGCCAGCAACTTTTGCAGGAGGGCGTATTGCTTCTCAAAATCGCTGGCTTGATACAGGTTTAGGAAAAGTACCGCCTCAAGCCTTAGATTTGGAAGAGGCTGTTTTGGGTGCGTTGATGATTGAGAAAGACGCATTAACGACCGTGGTTGATATTTTAAAAGCTGATTCCTTCTACAAGGAAGCCCATCAACGTATTTATGGGGCAATCACAACGCTTTTTGCAAGCTCTGAACCCATCGACTTATTGACGGTACAAAACCAATTACGTTCTACAGGTGAACTAGAAATCGCCGGAGGAATTTCTTATTTGGCCGAATTAACCCAACGAGTAAACTCGGCTGCAAATATTGAGTTTCATGCTCGTATTGTGGTAGAACACTCTTTGAAACGCCAATTAATTACAGTTTCTTCGGAAATTCAAAAAATGGCGTACGAAGATACTACAGACGTTTTTCAGTTATTAGACAAGGTAGAACAGGAGTTATTCCGTATTTCTGAAGCTAATATCCGTAAAAACTATGCCGATATGTCGTCTATCATGCGAACGGCTCTCTTGGAATTAGAAACTAAGAAAAACCAAAAAGACGGATTAACAGGCGTTCCAACTGGATTTAGTGCGTTGGATAGAGTAACATCAGGTTTCCAAAAAACAGAATTAATCATTATTGCAGCTAGACCCGGGATGGGAAAATGTCTCGGTAAAGGGACAAAAGTACTGATGTTTGATGGTAGCTTGAAAAAGGTAGAGGACATTGTAGCAGGAGAACTGTTAATGGGTGATGATTCTACTCCTAGAAAAGTGAAATCTATTGCTCGTGGACAAGAACGAATGTATTGGATTCGTCAAAACAAGGGCATGGACTACCGTGTGAATGAAAGCCATATTCTTTCTCTCAAACGAAGTCGTAATGAAGGAGGACATACGCATGGAGAAGTACTCAATATCACTGTAAAGGATTATTTGACCAAATCGGATAAATTCAAATCTAATTATAAAGGCTATAAAGTAGCCGTTGAGTTTGCTCCTCAAGAACTTTCGATTGAACCTTATTTCTTAGGTCTATGGCTCGGAGATGGACACGCTTATTCGTCTCGTATCACCAATGTAGATGAGGAAATCATTTCTTACCTTTCTGATTACGCTGATAACTTAAACCAACAAGTGTCCGTCTATCAACAAGAAGGTAAAACGACAAATTATGCTATCACAAAGGGGTATAAGAGTAAAAGTGGTTTCTCTATCAGTAGCGAGTTAAGAAAATATGACTTGCTTCAAAACAAGCATATCCCTCAGAATTTCCTCATCAATTCAAGCCAAAATCGTTTGCAATTGTTAGCAGGTTTACTCGATAGCGATGGGCATTATTTAATTGACTCTAACGGGTATGAAATTACTCAGAAGAGCCTAGAACTTGCACAACAAATCAAGTTCTTATGCGATTCACTCGGTTTTAGAACCTCCCTAACTGCCAAGAAAGCAAGCATTGCTTCAAGAGGCTTCGAATCGGAAGTATATCGTATCCGAATTTATGGGGATGTCGATAAAATTCCTGTTAGAATAATCCGTAAAAAAGCAAAGGCATGGGCAAGTCCTGTTGACTGGCGAATGACTGGTATCACCGTTGAATACGACAAAGTAGATGACTATTACGGCTTTGAAATCGATGGAAATCGTCTGTTTTTGTTAGAAGACATGACTGTAACGCACAATACGGCTCTTATTCTTTCTGCCTGTAGAAATGCGGCGGTTGATTTCGGGCAAGCGGTGGCGGTATTCTCCTTAGAGATGTCCTCGGTTCAGTTGGTCAATCGTTTGATTTCGGCTGAAGCGGAATTAGAATCTGAAAAGTTAAGAAAAGGAAATCTTGCTCCACACGAATGGGCTCAGTTACATGCTAAAATTGGTCGTTTAACCAACGCCCCTATTTTTATTGACGATACCCCTGCCCTTTCGATTTTGGAATTGCGTGCCAAAGCTCGTCGTTTGAAGGCTCAACACGATATCCAGATGATTGTGATTGACTACTTACAATTGATGTCGGGTGATTCGGGCGGAAAAGGTACAGGAAACCGTGAGCAAGAAATTGCCAATATATCTCGTTCCCTCAAGCAATTAGCCAAAGAATTGGATGTACCCGTAATTGCCTTATCGCAGTTGAGTCGTGCCGTTGAAACCCGTGGAGGTGATAAACGTCCACAGCTATCCGATTTACGTGAATCGGGGTCAATTGAGCAAGATGCCGACATGGTAATGTTTATTTATCGTCCTGAATATTATGGCATTACTCAAGATGAAAGCGGTAATTCTGTAGCAGGCATTGGGGAGTTAATCATTGCAAAAAACCGTGCAGGTTCGTTGGATACCGTGCAATTACGCTTTATTGGTAAGTTTACTAAATACTGTGATGTGGATTCTACTGACTATGCCAGCTTTAGCAATAATGGAGGAGAATCGTTACAATCGTTTTCAGCCATTCCAGACCCTATAGCAGGTTTTGAAGGTGGAGCTAGAACCATTGGAAGTAGAATTAATTCTTCGTCTAGTTTACCTGAAACAAATCATGGAGGCAATACACCGCCAAGTTTTGGTAGCACTCCTCCTAATCAGGATGTACCATTTTAAATATCTTGCTTATCTAGGTTCTTTTAATGAGCTATTTGAGTAAGCACCTCGTAAAAAAGGCTTCGTTCTCTGTATAGAACGAAGCCTTTTTTGCTATCAACCTCCATTTACTCCTGTATCGCCGCCATTCGCATCTAACGCTACTTGCGAACCTTGCCCGTTTTGTCCTTGACTGTATCCAATCCAGTTATTATTTTCAGTGTCTATAATTTTCTCTACATTAGTAATAAAAAGTTTGAAGTTAGGATTTGTTTCATAAATACCAGACTGTGTCTGATACATGATTTTTTCTCGCTTCAGTTGCTCTTTAATTTTCCGATAGTTTATCCATGTTTCATGGTATTTAAACAACCCTGTAATACCACTCAAAACGGCAATAATAACCCCTATTAAGCCTATTAAATGTGATATTTTAATATCTAAAAAAGCAACTTTGGCAATTGGTTGCTCGGATAAGCCTGTCAGGAAAGGCAACGACGCTGATAAAATAATGGTGATTACTTTAGAACGGTAATAGTACTTCTTGTTTTTAGCACTATTAGAAGCATAATAAGCCATCTGTTCGTCTAATCGCTGGGTAATATATTCTTCTTCTGTCATGGTTATATTGGTAAGAAATTTGAACTGACTAAAGTTAACAATTGCCTTTTGAACTAACAAGACCACTTACTAGGTTTTATTACCACTTGAAAAAGGGAACATTAAAAAAGCCTCGAAAATCGAAGCTTTTTTAATATTGCGTATTATTAAGATACCTTTACTTTAAGAATTGACTTACATCAGGGAATACCTACTAAAATTTTCTTTTTCGAAGTAATATCCATTTTGCCTTTAACCCAATTTCTAAATAACTATATCCTTTTGCTGCATCCGTATTACTTGGACTATCGTTACTCGTACTTTGCATTCCGTAGGCAGTAGCTTCAAAGTTTTGAACGGGGCGATACCCTAGCGTTGCCTGCACTCGGTAAGTCGATTGAAACGGTTTTGTACCGATTTGCTGATAACCTCCTGCGGCCATAAACTGATACAAAAGCTTTTGTTTGGGTACTTGCAAATTTTCAATCAAACCAAATAATTCATATCCTCTAAACTGGTCGGGGCTAAAATAATCGCTTGGCTTTTGTTGCTGGAAAGTCATGTAATTAAAATTAAGCCCTCCCTTGATAACAGGAGCCGCTTTTACATCGTAATATACCGAAGCAAACAACAAATTACGACTATTCCCATCCGAATTAAGTGTGTAATATAACTGCGAATAAACCCCCACTTTAAAAGGCGTATTGAGGTTATAGGTTGCCACAAAGTTTTCGTAGGTTAAGTTTTTCTCAATTAATCCTGCCGTAAAGTTTTGTACATCTTTTTGGTAACGTAATTCTAAGCTTTGGATTTTCGTCAATGCAAATTCATTGATAAAATCGACTAAGATATGGCTTTTATCAATTGTCTGCCCTTTCAACGTCACATTATTCACGTTGGTTGTCATCAACCAACGGGGTTTAACACGCCAGCGAAAACCCAGTCCAATGGCTTCTGTTTTAGCCGAAGAATTATCGACCGAAAACGAGGCAATACGACTCTTATAATTGACATTCACCCGAAATGGACGCACAACATCAAAAGCAACCACCACATTATAATTTTGTGAGGAGTTACCCCCGTTATCAGTACTCTGAAAATCGTGTGTTGTCACAGAAGGCGAATGACGCAGGTCGATTTTAGTCAAAAAGTCTTTGGCATCTTTCTGATTCGGATAATAACCCAAGGTTTTCTGTACATAACTTTCCGACTCGTAATCCAATTCTTGAGCAAAAAGGGCATCGGCACATCCTAAGTTTCCATCAAAAGAAGAAGGAACTTTTGCCAATGCTTTTTTGAACAAGGCAGCCGAAAGAGCATATTCTTTATCCCATGTTTTTAAGCCTGCACGTTTTAACAGAATGTCCGTATTATCGGGATAGACTTTATCCAACGAATCTAATTCGTAAAAGACTTGCTTAAATTTCCCATTCCATCCCAAGGCCGTTGCTCTACCCAAGCGAGCTTGTAAATATTTTTCAGGCTGTGTCTTGGTGCTTTCGATTGCTTTCGTGGTATAGTCAAAAGCGAGAGCCTTATTTTTCTGTAAAAAAGATAAATAAGAAAGACTCAGATATACCTCTGTTTTTCCGTGTGTGAGTTCTAATAATTTCTTATAGATTTTTTCTGACACATCGTATTTTTCCAGCATGATATTCAACTGAGCTTTAGCACCCAGAGCATCAATATCGTCAGGAAAATCCACAAAAATCTCCTCTAATACGGGGACTGCTTTGAGGTATAATTGATTCTTTGAGTATTGATCTGCCAAACCCAAACGGGCATACTTTCTACTTACTTTTGCACTCTCGGTGGTCGGATTAATTTCAATCGCTTTATTCACGACTTTCAGTGCATTTTCGTACTCAAATAACGAAGCAAGTGCATTGGCATAGCCCAAGTTTGCTGCAAAATCCATAGGATGAGTTACGAGTAATTTCTCATAATATGCCTTCGCACTTTTGTAATCTTTAGACCACATATACGACTCTGCATCGTTCATGGACACTTCAAAATCGCCAGGATAACGAGCCAATAACTTCGCAAAAGTCCGTTGTGCTTCTGGTACATCACCCGATAAGCCAATCCCTCGCCCATAACAAAGTAAGGCTGTTTTATTAGTAGAGTCTTTCTTCAAATATTGTTTAAAAAAGGCAGCACCGTTTGCAAAATCTCCTTTTTCTAGCATAGCAAAGCCCGTCTTCAATTCTTCTTGGGCATAACTATGGCGACTGGTTAAACTACTTACAATATAAATTAATAACAGGGCTATTCTTTTCATTTCTTCTTTGTATAAAAAAGCTGGTAGCAAATCATTGCCAGTAACAAGGCGGTCATCAAATAAATTTGAATGTGGATGACCTCTTGAAAATTCTGATGAAATAAGGTAATCAGAATAATTTGCAAAAGACCTCCAACAATTGTAATGCTAACGGGAGCTCGTCTATCAA
The DNA here is from genome assembly GCA_023255485.1 of Flectobacillus sp. Taxonomy (GTDB): domain Bacteria; phylum Bacteroidota; class Bacteroidia; order Cytophagales; family Spirosomataceae; genus JALRIJ01. The sequence continues at coordinate 4,148 of JALRIJ010000110.1, read as the reverse complement.
GGGATAAATGATAATAGACAAACACATTGGCACAAGCAAACAACGCTGTAGCTAATGAATATTGCCACAAAAGAGGGGCAATAGCCAAATAGCTTTCTCCAAATAGGATGCGGACGACGAGTTCGGGGAATAAGTAACAAGCCGCTACAATAACACTTGCAATAAGCCCAACTACAGCCAGTCCTCCAATAAAATAGCGAGTGTGGTCTTTTCCTTCTTTCTCAAGTCGAATAACCGTTGGAAAAAGAAGCGTCACCACTGTCCATGTTCCGAAATAAACAATACGTCCAATGAGTGATAAAGCGGCATACAGTCCTGCTTCGAAAGGAGGAAAAAAGTGCTTCACCAAAATCGTATCACTGTTATTAATTAATATTTGGCTACACTCGTAGATTAAAATTAGTACCAAAAAACGTACAATTGCTTTTTGTTCTGAAAGCGTTTCGGGAAGTTGCTCAAGCCATTCAGGAAAAGTAGGCTTTGATACCAACAGGGTACAAGCCAAAGATAACGTCAGTCCCCAAGCAACTCCAATAACACCCCAGCCCATCGAAACCAATAGCACGCTAACCACTAAACGACTCCACATTTCGACTTGATAGGTAATGGCAAGTTTTTGATAATTCTGTTGTCCTTGCAAAATCCCCCTATTAACACTCATTCGTAAATACAGTGGCATTCCTAAGCCAAAAACCATAAAAGGAATGATAGAGCGAGTTTGAAAGAAGTCTTTCCAGAAAAAAGATAAACCCGTCATCAATACAGCCAAGCCAATTCCCACCCATGTTGCCCAACGCATCAGCGAGTGACCAAGGACTAACAGCTCATTAGTCTGCTCTTCGCCATACGAAGCTACATATTTGGCAGCGGTCAACTGAAACGCTAGAGCCCAAAAAGAGAGCATTAACATAAGGGTAACCAACAGGCTTACTTCCGAAAAATCGGCAGGGCCTAACCAACGCCCGAGGAGTAAATTGATACCATAATTCCCCGCATTTACTACGAGCGTACTGATAAACAGGATGGTACCTTCTTTAACGAGTTTTTTATCGGCGGTTGTACTCATCAGTCGTATGTTAAGAGTATTGGAGCGAAAGAACCTGAGAGAACTTGGTTAAATGGAGCATTTTGGCCAAAGCACTATCTTTTTTCAGTAGTACATCCATCGTTCCGTCTTGGGTATTGACAAGTTTGTAGGTAATCGCAAGAGCATTCACACCTACTACATCCGCATCTGCCACCTCTTTTAAATCTAATTGAAGGTGAATATTACCTGCGGCCACTACTTGTTCGAGTGTTTCTTTTACTTCGAGAGCCTTTTGAGAAGTGAGATCGCCTTGATAGGCAAAAGTATATAGTTCCATATGAATAGTTTACTAGTAAGGATGTGATTGATTATTTTTGTTACTATCAGTATTATTTGGCCAAGACGTGTAGGCTTTTACACCAGCTTTATTAGCCATAAGCACCTAATAGCAAATGGATTAAATCCAAAATTTATCATTCAAAATTTCGAATTACTACTTATAATGTGTTGCAATTTTGAGTAGCTGTCCAAGAATTTTAACAGAATCTGACATCGACAATTTAGAACCATCGGCATGAATCCAACGTTTGAGTGGCTGTTCGCAAATGTACTGTTGTACTTTATCCTTGCCATAGTACAGCTTCATTCTCAGGAATATTTCTACATCAAATAGCCAACGAGTAACAAATTTTTCGTTAAACATGTTTTCAGCAATCTCTCTTTCCATAATTTTTGCCCCACATTGCGTATCCTGAAAACTCATCCCTAAAATCTGACGAATAATTAAATTGATGGTTTTACTAATAATTTTGCGAGCCGACTCTTTGGTAATATCTGCTCCCATTCGACTAATTCTAGAACCACTAACAATCTTAAAATCAGAGGTTTCAATCGTTTTTACTAAGTCTTCAAAATCAGCAAAGTCCGTTGATAAATCAGCATCTAAATAACCAATATAGTCCAGTTGAGGATCTTTTGCTAAATGTAATACTCCTTGGCGTACTGCCTCCGCCTTTCCTCCATTCACAGCACAATTATAGACACTGATGTAATCTTCTCTACCCTTACTCAAATTTTGTAATACCTCGAGTGTCTTATCTTTACTCCCATCGTTTACAAAGCATAAATGATAACCTAAATTCGCAAAAGCAAAGTCAGTAAACTCTTTTGCCAACAAGCGAGTTTCTTCATTATAACAAGGAATAACAACCCCTACGCATTTTTTCTGAAGGGTTCGAGTGGCAGACTCCTCAACGGTCTGTTTGAAATCTTCTTTATTGAGTGGTTGTTTAAGCAAACGCTTTACTCGAACGAGCACCTCATTTAATCCTACAGGCTTCTCAATATAATCGTCAACGCCTAGTTTGAAAGTATCGACAATAATATCCTCCTCATCATTTCCTGACATGACAATAATGGGCGTATCATCTTTTTTGGTAACCCGTATGTATTCGATAACTGCAAAGCCAGAGAGGACAGGCATGTTGAGGTCTAGTATAACCAAGTCGGGGTGGTAGGTATTATACTGATGAATGGCTTCTTTTCCATTCGCTGCATAAAGGATTTCAAACCCTGAAGCCTTAAGCTTATGCCCTATTGACTTTAGGATTAAAGGCTGATCGTCTGCTGCTAAAATTCTCATACGTTTTTCTTTTATTGATTCAAAGCGGATTAATAGTTTTTGATTGTTAACCATAGCGGGCACTAATTTACAAAGAATTATTACCTACGAAAGTTAAAGTTAGCTAACGGTATGATATTAGTGGTCGATTCAAATGATTGCCTAAAAGTAAAGCATTATTTTGATGATTTTAAATTTATAGCTATAAATTGTAAAAGCGTTCATTTTTCAAGTTTTCTGTGTGTAAAATACAAAAAAAAACTTAGATTTACCAGAAAAATAACAAAAGTTATGCCATTTACTGCTTCCCATATCGTTGCAATACTACCAATAAAAAAATATTCAAAGGGATATTTTTCGATAACTGGTTTAGTTATTGGTAGTATGGTACCTGATTTTGAGTTTTTTCTGCGAATGACACTGCTCGGATACTATGGGCATCGCTTAAGTGGCGTATTCTTCTTTGACCTTCCAGTAGGGCTTTTATTGTATATAGCATTTAGGGGTATTATTCGCAAACCAACCCTGCAACATTTGCCTGCTTATTGGTATAATCGACTCAATACAGAAGACCTTGCTGTCGAGGTTCCTCTTTTTTCCAAACCTATTAGCCGTGTTTTAGGATCGATTTTCATAGGCGTATGTACCCATTTGCTTTGGGACGGTTTTTCACACGATGAAGAAAATTATTTAGCCCGTTATCTAACGTTTTTACTGGATGATATCCATTTTATGGGTTTCACGACTCCTTTATATAATTTCATTCAATTGACAAGTTCTGTTGTTGGATTACTAGGCTTATTTATCTATATTCACATACTTCCTGTTCATCGGTACACGCTACCCAAAAGTGGTAAAGAACAGTTTTTCTTTTGGGGTTTAGTAGCTTTAGTCGCTGTTTTGCTAGGAACAATTAGGGTATGGATTGGAATGCCTACCGAAAAACCCTTTGCTCAACTAATTGTGCTCGTGATTAGTGCCAGTATGTATAGCACGCTCTTGGTATCTCTATTTTACAAAAATAAATAACCGTTATCCTTTTTAATCCTTACTGATATGAACCAACAATTAAAGGTCGCACTCGTCTCGACACATCCCCCTGGAAAAGGTACATTAAATGAATATGGCTTCTATTTACTCAAGCATTTACGCCAGAATCCGAATGTAAAAGAAGTTGTTCTCATTGCCGATGACCTTCCTGCTGGTCAACACTACGAATTCGATGACCTCGGATGCCCTCTAACCGTAGAAACTGTTTGGTCTTTCAATGGCTGGCTAAATCTTTGGAACATTTTAAAAACAGTTCGAAAAACACAACCTGACGTAGTACTATTTAATATTCAATTTTTATCCTTCGGAGATTCAAAAATCCAAGCTGCTTTAGGGTTATTATCGCCCTTTTTTGTCAAAAAAATGGGGTATCCATCCGTCGTACTCTTGCACAATATTCTTGAACAAGTTGATTTAAAAACGGCAGGAATTACACAAAACCCTGTATTA
>JALRIJ010000010.1 GCA_023255485.1 Flectobacillus sp. | reverse complement strand
AATGCTTACAATATCTACTAATGGAAAAGAATCTCTTTCCTCGTGTTGGTGCGGAGGCGGAGGCATTTCTCCATGAGCAGGAGGACGATGCTCAAAAGGAGGACGTTGTTCAAATCCATTTGGTGGCGGGGGAGGAGCAAGCGAGTGATTGCCCGTCGAGCGTAATGGCTGGAAAATTAACTGATCAAAGGGTTTGGCGTAGGCGATTAAAATTAGGGTAACAAGAAAACAGGCTAGGTAAACACCATAGCGTTTCTGGAACAGAAAAGTAGGAATTAGATAAAGCGTGTTGATATGGTAAATGGCGGCATAAATGCCAATTATGGCAAGATAGTTAAAGGGAGAAATCAGCGTAGAGGTAAAAATATTATCTACACTTTTCGAGACGAAGAACAGTGGAAGACTACCCATGAGCATCCAAATCATAATATTCAGTGGAATGGCATATTTGGAAGGTAGCATAATTGGCTATGGTTGTAGTAAAAATAGCGACTAGTGGAGAGATTGACTAGTACACCCTAAAAATGGTCAATGACCCTGTCAGGGTGTACTAATCAACATAATTATTGCAAAAGCTTTTTAGCTTCTCTTTTACTTAATGACATTAAGAAGGCAGGTAACAAGACTAAGTTACAAATCATTGCCATTAGAAGTGTGATAGACACCAATATTCCTAAAGACTGCGTTCCTCTAAACGTAGAAGCCGCAAAGATAAAGAAGCCAGCAAACAAGATGATGGCTGTATAGAACATTGATAAACCTGTGTTGGCAATCGTTTCACTGACAGCTTCTTGCGGTGTTTTATTGTTGTTTAATAACTCATCTTTGTACCTTGTCAAGAAATAAATTGTCCCATCCGAGGCAATACCAAAAGCAATCGAGAAAATTAGTACGGTAGAATATTTCAAGTGAATATCAAAATATCCCATCAGACCAGCCGTAATTAAGAGCGGAATAAGGCTTGGTAAGGTTGAAATAAAGACCATTTTCCAACTACGGAATAACAAAGCCATGATAATACAAATCAAGAAAATCGCCTGCAAGGTACTTTCCATCAAATTGCCTTGTAAGTAGGCATTTTGCCACGCATAAATTACGCTATTTCCTGTGATTTTGGCATCATAACCTCTCGTGTCTCCTTTTTTATACAACTCACCCGTTTCAGCATTATAATTAAAAATAGAGTCAATTTTTGGTTGTAACTCATTGATTAATTGCGTTGTACGAACTGTTCCGCAGTCAGATATTTGGAAACTCACACGGGTAAAACGTTTCGTAGAATCAATAAATCCTTTGAACGAGTTTTCTTTTCCTGCTATGCTGGAATTATACTCTCTCAGCTTGTTTAATTCATCAATACCTGGGAGAACAAAGTATTTCGGGTCACCTCCTCGATAAGCTTGGTAAATGTATTTCGTTGCTGTTACTAAAGAGATTGCTTTTGTAAATTCTGGATACTTGGCAAATTCTTTCTCCATGCGTTTAATCTTCGTGAATAGTTCGGGCGAAGACATCACTCTGCCAGGTTCATACGTATCAATCGCAATTTCAAAAGGCATAACTCCTTTGAAGTTTTTCTCTACAAATTTCAAATCTGTTAAAATTGGGTTGTCTTCCGCCAAATCATCGACGATATAGCCAATAGATTTGATTTTGAGCATTCCTACAATAGAACCCACAATAATCACAATGATAATCCCATAAATAACAGGTCGGTGATTATGGACTAATTTGTCAATGCCTAACAAAATTTTAGTTACTCGTTTGCTTTCTAAGTGAGCTGTTTGCTTCGCAGAAGGGGCTTCTAAATAGCTAAATACAATCGGAATAAAGGTCAAGGATACCAAGTAAGTCAACATAACGTTAATGGCAGCTACAATCCCGAAGTCAGATAAAAACGCACTACCCGTAAACGCAAACACCCCAAAACCAATACTCGTTGTTAGGTTGGCAAGTACAAGTGTAGGGCCTACTTTCTCGATACTTGTATGCAAAGCCAAGAGCTTATTGCCATGATTGGCATATTCTTCATGGTACTTGTTCAGTAAGAAAATGGTATTGGGTACACCAATCACCACAATCAGCGGAGGAATCAATCCTGAAATCACTGTGATTTTGAAGCCAAATAACACGATAATCCCTAACGAAGAAACGATACCGATTAAGACCACAATGAGGGCAAAAAACATCACCTTCACATTGCGGAAGAAGAACATCAGAATCAGAGACGTAACCAAAATCGAAAGCCCTAAGAATACACCTAATTCATTGGAAATCTGAGCTGTCATTTCGGTACGAATAAAAGGCATACCCGATAAATGAAGGTTGACTTTATTCTTTTCCTCAAAGGTTTGAGCAAGTTCTTTAATTTTCTTAACGAGTGTAACCCTTGATTTATCGTTAATCGATTTCTGATTAAAGGTAATCATCATCAAGTGAGCATCTCCTTGTTCGGTAACAATTAAGCCCTGATAAGCAGGAAGTCTGCTCAATTTCGCTTTTACCGAATCTACCTCTGCTTGAGAAACCGCACGATGGTCAATTAACGGGTGAATATCAAAGCGTTTCGCCGTATCACTCTTGCTAATGAGTGGAACGTTCCCTGCATAAACAACGGCTTTAATACCGTCCATTTTTTTGATTTCAGCTGCTAAATCTTGCCATTGCTGGAAGAAAGAAAGGGTAAATAGTTGTTTGTTTTCAACGCCAATAACCATGACGCTCCCGTCTTCTCCGAATCGTTTTTTGAAAGCCTCATATAACTGAAAGCGTTCATCCGACTTAGGAAGAATTTTGGGTAATTCGCTTGAAATTTGAATTCTACTGGCTGAAATAGTCATGAAGATGGCCAAGATGACTACGCCAGCTAGGTAGGCGATTCGGTTGTTAAGAATACTGTTGGCTACGTTTTTCCAGAAGTGTTTCATTAGTAAATTTTTGACGCAAGAATTTCTGCCCAAAGTAAGTCTTCGGGAGTCGTAATTTTAATGTTTTCGTATGAACCTTCGATTAAATGAATATTAAATCCTGCTGCTTCTGCCACGCTGGCATCATCAGTGAAGGTACTTAACTCTTCAGTTTCAAACGCTTTTTTAATTACTGAAACTTGAAAAGTTTGCGGAGTTTGAATAAGTCGAACCGTTGAACGGTCGATGGCACGATTAGCGACACCGTCGATTAATCGTACAGAATCTTTTGAAGGCACACTGACTACCGCAGTTCCTTGCTGCTGGGCTACCTCAAAACTTTCAAGAATGGTTGTGGTCGAAACAAAAGGGCGAACGCCATCGTGGATGGCCACTAGCCCTTCATTACCGATAGCAGCTAAGCCATTTTTTCCTGATTGGAAACGGCTATTTCCTCCCTTTACAAGCGTATGAGGAACTTCTTTTGCCAGCACTTCATGCTTACTTAAAAGAGCTTGCCAATAATCAAATTGTGTTTCGGGTAATACTAGCACGAGTTCAATACTTGAATCCGCTTCTTTGAACCGTTTGAGGGTGTGCAACAAAATAGGAACGCCTCGTACTTCAATAAATTGTTTGGGAATGTCGCTTTTCATGCGGCTACCGCTTCCTCCTGCCACAATAATGGCATATTTGGGTTGCGAAGTACTAGCAGATTTCGTTGAGTGCATAGGGGAGGGTCAGGTCAACAAAAGAATAAGTCGGTATTGATTTTGTGCCAATACCGACTTATAGAATCAATGAATATTAGATAATTAACATGGCATCGCCATAACTAAAGAACTTATATTTTTCTTTGATAGCAATTTCGTACGCTTCTTTAATCAGGTCGTAACCTCCAAAAGCTGCCGTCATCATAATCAAAATAGACTCAGGCAAGTGCATATTTGTTAGGAGTGCATTCGGAATTCTGAAGTCGTAAGGAGGGAAGATAAATTTATCTGTCCAGCCTTCAATCGGCTTCAAGTGACCATCTGCCGAAACCGAAGATTCTAAGGCCTTCAACACGGTTGTTCCTACGGCACAAACACGTTTTCCATTATCGATTGCTTCGTTTACTTTATCGCAACAGCTTTCATTAATCAGGAAATTCTCAGAGTCAGTTTTGTGTTTGGTCAAATCCTCCACATCTACTTGACGGAACGTTCCCAAACCTACGTGAAGCGTCAATGGCGAAAAGTCGATACCTTTCAACTCCATACGTTTCATGATGATTTTGTTGAAGTGCGTTCCCGCTGTTGGTGCTGCTACAGCTCCTACGTGTTCCGCATAAATAGTTTGGTAACGTTCTTCGTCAGAAGCTTCTACCTTACGTTTAAAGCGAATTTCGTCAGGAAGTGGCGTTTCCCCTAATTCATGAATAGCCTTCATCAAGGCATCATGGTCTCCATCATACAAGAAGCGAATCGTACGTCCACGAGAAGTCGTATTATCAATTACCTCTGCTACTAGGTCACTATCGCCAAAGTACAATTTGTTACCTACACGAATTTTACGAGCAGGATCAACCAAAACATCCCAAAGACGGTGTTCACGGTTCAATTCACGGAGTAAAAATACTTCGATTTTTGCACCTGTTTTCTCTTTTTGACCAAATAAACGAGCAGGGAATACCTTCGTGTTGTTGGTGACCATTACATCTCCGTCATCAAAATAATCTAAAATGTCAGAGAACATTTTATGCTCAATTTGTTTGGTCTTGCGGTTAACGACCATCAATCGAGATTCGCCACGGTGTTCCGGTGGATACAGGGCTATTAGGCTTTGAGGAAGGTCAAATCTAAATTCCGAAAGTTTCATTCTTATTGTTGTTGCTGTTTTATTCTCTATCAAAGGAGTGTCTGTTAAAGGGTGGATACTGGATTATATACCAAAGCCCAACGTCCTTCGACAAATGACCTCAATACGATTCTTACAAAGATACAATTTCAAAGGGGGGCTTGTCAACCCCAAAGACAAATAAAAAGACCAAGTAGGGCTATACTTGGTCGAAAAGGTGTTTTTATTTTAAAATATTTTTCTTATTTTGCTGATTTTCCCTTTTTCTGCAAAGTATTCTCTTTTTTGAGCTGTGATTGAATTTGTTTCCAAATGATTTCTAAGTCTTTATGCTCTGCTATATTCTTGACTTGATGAATGTGTTGTTGAGCAAAAGTAATCCGTTCCTCTGTCAGCGGGTGGGTACTCAAGAGGGCAGGAGGGGCAAACTTGCTATCTCCTTGAAGGGTCTCAAATAAGTGCAATAATCCATTGGGGTTTACCTTATTATTTTCCATGATGGTCAAGGCATTGGCATCGGCCTCTGCCTCCAGTTTTCTGGAGTACCCTAAATTACTGAGATTATTGGCATTGTCTAATACAATCGCCGAAACGCCATTAATATCGTTTGTAAAGAAGGCAACGAACAAATACCCCGCAACACTTTTGAAAATATTTTTAAGAGAATGACGATTGATAACATGGGTTGCTTCATGTCCTAGCAAGGCAACGAAAGCCTCTTTTGTCTTAACCTTTTTGAGAATTCCGCTAAACACAACGATATGCCCTCCTGGTAGGGCAAAAGCATTTACTTGCTCTTCTTTGACAATGGTTATGTGCAAAGGATAATTGGTTTTAAAATCAATTTTATGCAAAAACTGATTGGCAAGTACGCTTAAGCTATCGTCAACTGTATATTGTAAGGGACTTTGCTCGTTGTTTTCTTCAATCATGTTGTGGTACATGGTTTCTCCCCAAGAGATTTCTGTTTTCTGAGGAACTGTCATGGCCGCAACTGCTGCAATCTCAGGTAAGATATACTGATACACTCCCCAACCAAGAGCGATAATGAAACCGATAATCAGTAAAAAAGTACCCGTACCTTTCTTGATAGCCCAGTAGTATTCTTTTTTGAAAAAATTTAGATAAGGGTAGGTCTCTCGGAGGGCTTCATCTAGTGCTGGGTCTGTACATTCGAGTGTTTCTTGAGGGAAATCACCGTATTTAAACGTATTGGTGTCTCCCATAAATTCACTTGGTTGGATGTCTTTCAAAGGCCAATGAATAGATTTAATCGCACCATCTGCTAGTACGATGCGAATATCCCAGTGAGCATACGCTAAGGTGAGTGTTCCTTGATAGGCACCCGAAGTTTTCCCATCAAAGTAGGTGATGTCAAATGTTTTCATTGCTTTAAAAAAGAGAAAGGACATCGTTTTAGACATGCCCTTTCTCTTTTCAATATTACGAGTTATATCAAGTTAATATCAAGGTAATCGGCTAAATCTTCGCCTGTTGCGTCTTTATAGGCCTCCTCTGTTTGTTCTAGGGCATTTGCATCAAATTCGCCTTCTACCCAAATGTGCTGTGCAATGTATTTAAAGGTACGTACTTGTGCCCAAGGAGAGGCCAATCCTAATGTACATATCGTGATAAGGAAATTGACTATCAGTAGTCCCCATAAACTACCACCACTCATGTTGTTCTCAAAAACAAGGGGTTTGCCATTTTGTGTTACTTTGATGTTTTCGAGGAAATAATTATATAAATCAACCACGAACCAAGGTAGATAGATACCACCAGTAATAATCGAAAGAAACCCTCCTGTTAGTCTTAGCCAAAAGAAGTCTCCCCCTTGTCCTGTATATTCAAAGGTAAGATTCCCAAATCGGATATGTTTGATGATATACCGTCTTAAATCGGTAATAAACCAGGCTCCATAAATCCCTAACGTAATAATACTAAGGAGTATACCTTTTAGAAATAAAACAGCCAAAGAGCGACGTTCACCTCGATACCCAAAGTGAATTCCTCGCCAAGAGCTTCGAGAGGTACGGTAACGTAAAGACCCATGAACCGCAAACGGAATAGCAAAGAGAATGCCTGCATACAAAACAATCATCCCAATGACCATAAATATGCGAGAACCTAGTAAGCTAAGAATACCAATAGCAGCATAAAAAACAACGATGATGCCGACTAATTTCAAAAAGCCTTTGAACATTTCTTTGCCTGTTCCATGAAAGATAAAAGGACTACCGCTAAAGATGGTTTTTTGATAATTGTACTTGAGGCTGGCAGCTTTTGCCCAAGGGTAGTAGAAGCCAAATGTAATGAGGGTCAGTAGCCAGTTAACGATTTGGATTTTAAATAGCTCTAGCCCGTCGCCATTGAAGGAAAATAAGTGGTAGTTGTCGTTGGATTGGTTAGATTCCATAAAGAGATGTATTAAAGTTAAAAGATAGAGTGATAAATGACGAATTATGATAATTCTCGCACAATAACGAAATTATTTTCTTATAATTCAACTCTTTACCTTAGATTGTTAAACAATTTTATTTTAACGGGGTTATTTAACTTATGGTTATAAGATAGCATTACATTGCTGTACATCACATCTCATTTATTCCTAGTTATATTCACGATTAATTGACACAAAAATGACCTCAATTTCACTCTTTTGGTTTCGTAGGGATTTACGTCTATCCGATAATGCAGGCTTGTATCATGCCTTAAAAAGTGGGATACCTGTCTTACCGATTTTTATTTTTGATAAAAATATTTTAGACAAATTGTCCAATAAACAAGATAGACGTGTTCAATTTATTCATCAGACCTTAACCAATTTGAAAGCGGAATTGGAAGCCCTAGGTTCTACACTCCACGTTTTCTACGGTACTCCCGAATCGGTTTTTCCTCAGTTACTAGATAAGTATGTAATCGATACTGTTTATACAAATCATGATTATGAACGCTATGCCATGGAACGAGATGATATGGTACAAGAATATGTTCGAAGTGAAGGAGTGGGCTTTAAAAGCTTCAAAGATCAGGTCATTTTTGAAAAAAATGAAATACTTTCTAAGTCCAACGAATCTTATACGGTGTTTACTCCGTATATGAAGAAATGGAAGTCTGTATTGACAAGTTTTCATACGAAAGCTTATCCAACAGAACTCTATTTTGCCAATTTGATGCACGCTTCGGAAGTTGACAGAGTCGATATTCCTGATTTAGAAACAATGGGTTTTGTAAAAAATAATATCGTTTTTCCATCAAAAGAGTTAAACGTAAACCTACTGGAAAAGTATGCTGCTCAACGAGATTTTCCTGCCCTTGATGCTACTTCTCGTCTATCAGTTCATTTACGTTTCGGAACAGTGAGTATTCGAGCTCTTGTGCGTCAGGCCTTAGCTTCTTCAGAAAGCTGGCTCAATGAATTAATTTGGCGAGATTTCTATTTTAATATCGTTTATAATTTCCCCCATATTAGTGAAGGAAAATCGTTCCGACCTGCTTATGATCGAATGGAGTGGCGAAATAATAAGGCCGAATTTCAAGCATGGTGCGAAGGAAGAACAGGCTATCCGATTGTTGATGCAGGAATGCGAGAGTTAAATGCAACAGGCTTTATGCACAATCGAGTGCGGATGATTGTTGCCAGTTTTTTGGTGAAACACCTTGTTATTGATTGGCGTTGGGGCGAGGCATACTTTGCGGAAAAACTACTAGATTTTGACTTTGCAGCAAACAACGGAGGTTGGCAATGGGCTGCTGGAAGTGGTTGCGATGCTGCTCCATATTTTAGAGTATTTAATCCAACTTTACAAACCGAAAAGTTTGATAAACAGTTGTCTTATATTAAGAAATGGGTGCCAGACTTGAACTCTTTTAGCTATCCTCAACCACTTGTTAATCATGAGTTTGCCCGCAAAAGAATATTAGATGTATATCAGAAAATATTAAAATAAAAATAAATTATAGTAAGTAATCATTATTTGTGTATTATTTTGAAATAATATGCAAATATTGTTGAAAAAAAGATGTTATTTTAAAATTGAAAAAGTGACTTTGACGATGCGTAATAGTCTATACAAGCATACGAAATGGCTCTTTTGTGAGTTTAGCTGTGCTGTGTGCTTCCATTTTACATCAATTATTTCAGACAATCTTATTTAAATTATGGACTTATATTCGACTTCAAAAAGTTACATTACACCTGACTTTATTTCAGCTATTTCTTCTTATGTTGAGGAGGAAACTACGTATGTGCAACCAATTATAGAGGGTACCATATCCGTAGTTTTACTGGGTCTAACCCATAAATTAAAGACAACAGAAGGAATGGATTCTCTTCTAACCTTCATGAAAGAAAGAGCCTTTGGTAAAGTAGATCTATCCCATTTAGCGGATGTATTTACGGATAAAGTGGCTCTTAGTACGTTCCAGCAAAATGGGGCAGATGCTTTATTATTGCTATTTGGTGATCGTATCAACGTAAATATTTCTTTTGATTTCTCTATTGCTTTTCCGATAGAAGCTAACAAGGCTATTGCTTTGATGAATTTGGCTACTCCTGTAGTGTTAGGTGTTATTGGGAAAGTCCTCCTTCAAAAAGGAGAAACTATTAGTACCTTACAAAATCTCCTTGAAGGACATTTTGAAATAGGAAAGGCAAATCTACCTCAAGGTGTTGCCTACTCATTAAAACCGATTCTCGATCCAACTAACAATACAACAGTTCCTCAAAAAGGCAAAAAGGGAAAGGATACGAACTTTTCTTCTTTCTACGAAGGAATAAAAATGAAAATCCCTAAATGGGTTACTTCATTTTAGTTTTTTAAGTCAAAAACATAGTTTTATGCTTTTTGCTTTAAGGTGTCTTAACGAAGTTAGGACACCTTTTTTTGTTTTTTTTGAAAAATACGCAACCTTTGAAGCATCAACTCCGTATTAGCCCTGTATGGGAAACAAACTACTCATTAATAATCCTGAACAATTGTTGCAGGCAAGTCTCCGTGGAGATCGAAAGAGCCAAGAAATGCTCTATCGGGTTCACTATGGCTATGCCATGAGTATTTGTTTACGCTATACTCAGAATAGAGAAGAAGCGGTTGAAATTGTGAATGATGGCTTTATGAAAGTGTTTACAAAAGGGGAGCAGTATAATCCTAAATACCCTTTTCAGGTATGGTTGAGAAGGATTATGATTAATACAGCATTGGATTATTATCGCTCTCATCACAAGCATTATTTTCATGAAGATATTGCTGAAGCATCTTTTATTGAGTCAGAAAGCAGTAGCCCTTTAGACGACCTAAACCACGAAGCATTACTCAAAATGGTACAACAGTTATCTCCTGCTTATCGAATGATTTTCAATTTATTCGTGATTGAAGGCTTTTCTCATGAAGAAATTGCAGCACAATTAGGTATTTCTGTTGGAGGTTCTAAGTCAAATTTATCTAGGGCTAGAGAATGCCTTAGAGCACTTATCTATAAACATAGTATGGAATCTAAGCCTGTCGTAGTTAATAAAATAGAACAATAAATACACCGTAATAATATGGTCAAAAAATAAATGGATAAGCATAAAAATCACATATCAGATGAACAGCTAGACGAACTTTTCAAAAGTATGTCGGAAGGGTTATCTGTTGATTTTGAACCAGCTTCATGGCAACAATTAGAAGGCAAGCTACAAGCTGTGGAAGAGGGGGGAAGTGCTTCGTTTTGGAAGTATAAAGGAATCATCATTTTGTTACTACTATTCGTTGGTGTTAGTAGTTTATTGATAATTAAGAGTAGGAAAGAGGTTAAAAACAGCATTGAAAAAGCAAATAAGAAAACTTCAGCGATAAATAATACTGAACGTGTAACGAGTTGGAAGGAAGATAAAGGAGTCATACGCTCAAAATCTCAAACGAATCAAGTCGTTATTGCTCAAAAATACCATCAAGAGAGGAATCTAGTAACAGTAAGATCGAATCAGGTAGAAAAAGCTAGAACAGGAGCTCATAGCGATGCTTCTCACGCTGTCGAAGTGGCTTATACAGGCTTAATTCCCTCTGATAGAAGTACTGTTATTGTTCCCAGAGATAGTTTACTTATGCCTGAAAATAGTAAGTTATTGTCTATTGATTCTTTAACGCTTTTGGCGAGTAAAAATCAAGAACCATCGCTCGTATTTCTATCTACCAAACCACTAAATACATTTAGTAATATCCAATTACCTGTTATTGATTTTGTCCCGATTATCTCCTCTTCACGAGTGGTAGCGGCTAGTCAAAAAAGCCCTTTTAATCGAAAAGGGCTGGTTATTGGTCTTTATTTTTCTCCTGATATTTCGACGATTGCCAACAATCAGGTGGAAAAAGTAGGTACGAACTATGCTGTCCAATTAGAATATCGTTTCTCAAAACGATGGACACTTCAGACAGGAGTAATTCGGTCTTACAAAGTCTATGAGGCCTATGGTAGTCAGTACGAAATTCCACTTAAATGGAATGCAGGAGCAGTTCCACAAAGTGTGGATGCTGTATGCGATATGCTAGACTTACCGCTTAATATTCGTTATGATATTACTCAAAAACCAGATTCTCGCTTTTTTGTAAGTACAGGCTTAACAAGTTATGTCATGCTTCGAGAAGCCTACTATTATACGTATGATGTCAAGCCAGCAGGAGCACATGATTCGTGGATTGGTACTTCAGGGCCGTTTATAGCCAGTAATCTAAATTTTTCATTTGGTTATGAAGCTCGTATTACCAACCGCTTAACTTGGCAAGCAGAACCTTTTGCCAGAGTGCCAATTTCGTCAATCGGTTGGAGCAAGGTCAATTTGTTTACCATGGGAACATTTGTGTCTCTTAAGTATCGATTCAACTAGTTTTTATAGCCATAACCCTCTCTTAAAAATCATGAAAAAAATAATGCTCATCCTAACCCTGTTTTCTTCTTTTTACTCCTGTAAGAAAGTGGAAACAGAACCAAGTGCCAGTACCGAAATAGCGGCACAAGTTACCCAAGGAACATGGGTTGTCAACTCGTTTATCGATAATAAACAACGAGACAGAACGGCCAAATATAGCGAGTATAGTTTTGTTTTTGGAGTAAATGGGAGTTTCAAAATAACGACAGCTAGTGGTAGCTTGCAAGGAACTTGGACGACTCAAAAAGAGGGAGTTAAAGAACGCCTTGTGCTTACCTTTAGTACCACCAATATTCCCGAAGAAATTCTTGATTTAAATGATGATTGGTATGTCATGGAAAAGACAAGTACAAGCATCAAAATGCAAAAAATCAATGGATACTGGGAAACGGGTACAGTACAAAAAGAAATGAGTTTTAAAAAGTTATAACTTTTATATCAACGCTTAACTATGCTATTAGTATGAAAAACGAACAAGTTACTAGAGGACAATTTTTAAAAGAGTTAGGTTTGAGCAGTGCTGCTCTTATGGCTTTTTATTGTTTAGGAGGGATTTCTGCTTGTAAAAGTGGTTCAGACCCAGCTCCAAGTACAACGACGGGTACGACGACAGGAACAACAACAGGTACGACTACTACTGGCGTGGATTTTACCTTAGACCTTACATCTTCGGATTATAAAGGCTTAAAAACTTCGGGAGGATTTGTTTATAAAGATGATATTATCGTTGCGAATGCAAACGGTACTTTTGTAGCTTTATCAAAAGCATGTACACATGAAGGTACAACGGTGACTTATCGAAGTGCTAGTAACGATATGTATTGTTCGAATCATGGTTCTCAATTTAATGTGGATGGTACAGTAAAAACAGGCCCTGCAGCTACCAAATTAAAAGTATATAAAACAACCCTATCGGCAGATGGCAATAAGTTGCAAGTAACTGCTTAGGGAACATATGACTAGGATTGGTTAATAAAAAAGGATGACGCTGTAGAAGTATCATCCTTTTTAGTTAAAAAAACTTCATGTCATTCTTGAGACCCGAGTATTTCTTTAAATCCAGCGAAATAGAACCAATTTTTAATTCTATTTGAGCCCGTACAGGAATTTTATTCGCATCATCAGTCACCCACATCGTCACCGATTCTTCTTCCGTAAAGAAATTGTTTTTAGGAAGCATGGGCGTGATTTTGAAGGTGTTAATTTTTCCAAACTTGGTATCAATCGTTTCCTTCCCTTTTAATCGCATTCGCATATTATAGATTTCATTATCAAAAAAGAAGGTAACGGGGACACTTTCTCCTACTTTCATTTTATTGAAATTTACACTTCTCAAATAATAATACCCACTAACAATATCCTGAACGTTGTCGGGAACCTTAAAGGTTTTCTTTTCATGGTCGTCATCCAACTCCACTGATTTAGCGGTGTTGTTATCGTGGTTAAAAATGACTTTATCTTCCGTTTTGTAGCCACCCTCTTGTTTTTTCATATAAAATACCTGAGGACGCACTACTTCTGCATCGATATAAGAAACCCATGTATCCCGAACTCGTGTTACCCAGTCGGTTACGCCTGTTGTACGCCCCGCTACCACCACTTTATAACAAGGTCTTCCATTGGCATTTTGGAGTTTGTCGTCCACATCAACGAATGCTTCAGCGGCATTTACAAAGCCATAGTGTACACGGTATTCGATGTGTTCACCTGTGGTAAAGTTCATATTTTCCTTAATACTATTGGTATCAAATGATGACTTAAAGCCCATCCCCGATAGTAAAAATGCGAATGAAACGAGTACTTTTTTCATGCTAATGTTTTATTTTCCTTTGTTAAATTTACTTTTCATTCCTGCTAAAAAGCGTTCAAAATTATTTTTATAGGTCTCTTCAAATAAGCGTTCAAAGGCGTTTTGCTTAGAGTTATACGTCTTAAAACCAATAAAATACGCATTGTTAGGCAAGTCTTCCTTACGGATAGTAGCTTGTTTTTTAGGCGTTTGAGTTGGATGAAACTTTGCTAAAACGCTATCTTTTCCTAAGACAATTTGTTCAATTAACGCATACTTCGCTGAATCCTTATCTTTTGACGATAAATTTTGTGAAAAGCTACGATAAAGACTATCTAATTTTTGAGAACCCCTATTAAGATGACGAATTAATTCTTTACGAATTAGTTTTGACTGGACAAATCGTTGGTATTCATTGGAGTTTAAGCCATACTTGTAGGCCAAAAAACGTTTTGCTCCATAGTCTCCTATGAAATTAGCTAAATTTTCACTCGTTTCATGGTCATTTTTGATAAAGATAGTTCCATGTACCATTTCATGAATAATTAAACTCGCCAGTTTACCATCCGAATAATAAAGCATATTAGACAGAATCGGTTCTGGAAGCCAACCTAAGGTAGAGTAAGCAATGCCTTCGCCAATGTCAGTATCATAACCTTTTAATTTCCATTCGAGTTCTTCCTGATGAATCATGGTAGAATCAAAGAAGCCTTTATAGGAAAAATTACCAATAATCGGAAAATGAAATGAAATACCTTTTAGTTGGTAGGCTTCCGCTACGGTTAATAAATAAACGAGTGGTTTTCCTTTTTGGTCGTACAAGGTTTGATACACGTCTTCATTATCCTGTAAGCCAAGTGAATCAATGGCATATTTTCGTATTTCGCCGATGAATAAAATTCGTTTTTTGAGCGAATCAGGAACATTGGGGTCTTGAAGTACCTTTGTTAAGGGACGAGTGTTAAAGGCAACATTAAGTCCTCCCTTCGCTTGTTGACTAAAATACTGAATATTTTTGCATTGCCAGATTCCTAATAACACGATTAAAAAGAGACAGGCGGTGAAAAACTTCTTTTTGTTTTTGAACATTTAGCTAGATTTAAATAAAAAGCTCTTGTACGTAGGGAGAGCTTTATCTGTTGATATTTTATTTTTAGAGGAACTAAAAGTAGATTAAACGCTTTCCAATTAAGAAAGCAACATTACCACTTTAGACATAAATAATTCCTTATATAAATTGACAATAATTGCGTAAAAAAGTGTAATTTCACTTATTAAATGTGTCCCTTTTGGGGGATGTTTTCACCTAAAATCGTCCATGCAATATACTAAGTAGTTGGTGCTTCATCAATTACGAGCAATCAAATTTAACAACAATAATGGCAAAGCAACAAGCAGAGGCAGCAAATCCAGCAGCCGAAAAATTAAAAGCCCTTCAGACCACACTAGAAAAATTAGACAAGGCTTATGGAAAAGGAACGGTCATGCGTTTGTCAGATCGTAAAGTACTAGATGTTCCTGTAATTTCTACAGGTTCGTTGGGCTTAGACCTTGCCTTGGGTATCGGTGGCGTGCCTCGTGGTCGTGTCGTTGAAATCTACGGGCCGGAATCATCAGGTAAAACAACGTTAACGCTTCACTGTATTGCAGAAGCACAAAAAGCAGGTGGTTTAGCCGCATTCATTGATGCTGAACATGCTTTTGACCGTGCCTATGCTGAAAAATTAGGAATTGACACGAGTCAATTATTGATTTCTCAACCTGATAACGGAGAACAAGCTTTAGAAATTGCTGAACAACTAATTAGTTCGGGTGCTATTGACATTTGTGTGATTGACTCCGTGGCTGCTCTTGTTCCAAAAGCAGAATTAGAAGGTGACATGGGAGATTCAAAAATGGGTCTTCAAGCTCGTTTAATGTCGCAAGCTTTGCGTAAATTAACAGGGGTAATCAACAAAACTGGCTGTTGTTGTATTTTCATTAACCAATTACGTGATAAAATTGGGGTAATGTTCGGAAGTCCAGAAACAACAACAGGAGGTAATGCCTTGAAGTTTTATGCTTCAGTTCGTTTAGATATTCGTCGTATTGGACAAATTAAGGAAGGAGCAGATAGTATCTTAGGAAACCGTACTAGAGTGAAAGTGGTTAAAAATAAATTAGCACCTCCTTTCAAAGTAGTAGAATTTGACATCATGTATGGTGAAGGTATTTCTAAAGCGGGTGAAGTACTTGATTTAGCCGTGGAATTAGATATCGTGAAGAAGTCAGGTTCATGGTTTAGTTACGATACGAATCGTTTAGGACAAGGGCGTGATGCGGTTAAAGACTTAATTAAAGATAATCCAGAGTTAATGGAACGTTTGGAAGCACAAATTAAGGAGAAAATCAAAGGAGATGACGAAGCTCTTTTAGATACCCTTGAGCCAAACGTGGAAGAAGATGAAACATTGGAAGATTAATTCGCTTCTTTTTCATAAGAAAAAAGCTCCTCGCACTAGTGCGAGGAGCTTTTTTTATGGTCTGTTGATTCTTGTCCTTTTTCTCTTACTCGATTAAACGACTTATATAAGGTGTCAATAGTTTTTTCTACTTCTTTGTCATTTTCAATAGAAACACTAATCGTCTGAACGGCATGAATTACGGTACTGTGGTCACGGCCTCCGAAATGATACCCAATTGATTTGAGTGGCAAATCGGTAAACTCCTTCATTAGGTACATCGCAACTTGGCGAGGGAAAACCATTTCTTTCTTTCTACTTTTACCTTTTAGGTCGGCTAACGAAATCGAGAAGTGATTGACAATGGTGTCGATAATACTGTCTGCTGTAATTTCTTTTTCGGTATCGACTACAATGTTTTTCAAGGTAGCTCTTGCTAAATCCATATCGATTTCTCTTCGATTAAGCGACGCATGAGCCATAAGTGAGACGATAACACCTTCTATTTCACGAACATTGGTGTCAATACTATGTGCTAAATATTCAATTACTTCGTCCTTGATATAGATTCCATCCGCCTGTAATTTCTTTTGAATAATGGCGATACGAGTTTCAAAATCAGGTTGTTGAACATCTGCTGAAAGCCCCCATTTAAAACGAGATAACAAACGGTCTTGCATTCCTGACAACTCACGAGGAGGACGGTCAGAAGACATGATAATTTGCTTACCTGATTGATGTAAATGGTTAAATATATGGAAAAACGATTCCTGTGTTTTTTCTTTTCCTGCTAAAAACTGAACGTCATCAATAATCAAGACATCTACCTGCATATAAAAGTTGGTAAATGCTTGTAGGGTATTGTTACGGATGGCGTTAATAAACTGATTAACAAATTTTTCAGACGAAACATACAAGACGAACTTATTCGCTTGAGTGTTTTTAATGTAATTACCAATGGCTTGAATCAAGTGTGTTTTCCCTAGCCCTACACCTCCATAAATCATGAGTGGATTAAATGAAGTCACTCCTGGGCGTTGAGCTACAGCAAAACCAGCCGAGCGTCCCAAACGGTTACAATCGCCTTCGATATAATTTTCAAAAGTATAATGTGGATTTAAATATGAATCAAGCTCAAGAGAATCAAGGTCTTTTAAGTTAAAAGGACTTTGATAAATAGTAGGTTCTGGTTGTTTCGCCGCTGGCGGCGGGGTAGATGGCTTTTGGTTAGGAACGTTTAAGGCAATAGGAGGATTCTGACGGTTTCCTCTATCTACAATAATCGAATACTCTAACATGCCATTTCTTCCTAAGGTATAATCAATTGCTTTACGAAGTACATGTACATAGTTCTCCTCAAGCCATTCATAAAAGAATTGGCTTGGCACTTGAATCATTAGCGTATTGTTCGCAACTCTTACTGGAACGATTGGTTCGAACCAAGTCTTGAAACTCTGCTCATTGATTTCGTGACGAATTATGTCAAGGCATTTAGCCCATACTAACCTTGGGTCAGATTGCATGGTTGGAATTTAGATAATAAAAAAAAGTGGGTTTTGCGAATACTCCTGTAGCAAATGTATAAAACTAGTCTCTGTATTGAATAGCAGATAGTAAAAATACTCTTTTGCTTATAGCAAGCCACAAAAGTAGTGAAATTTATTGGTGCTTGAAAGTATCAAATAGAAACAATCGCTCAAATGTGCATAATTTTTTGCCATGTCTAGGCCGATAGAAATAAAATAAAACAATATTTTTTTCTTTAAGTATTATTACTGAGTTAGTTATATTTACACGGCTTTGTTATTAGAAAAATAAAGAGAGAAATATTTTTTCATTCCTCTTTTTATTTTTCTGATGGTTAGGAGATAAGTTTAATTACTTATAAAAGTAATTGCTTATTTATATAAAAGAAATCAGTGATTGTCATATCCTGAACAGCACAAACTGCTATTCGATACGTATCGGAAGGAATGTCAAGATTAGAAGATAAACAGAAGAAACCATCGTTATACGGATTAAGCGATTTGACTAGTTTTCTAACCGATAAGTTATTCAATCTTACAGGTAGCATGACTGTTTTTTTCTTAGATACTAGAAAAAGATAGATGCCATTTGTTTGATGATATTTTTTAGGAAATGGATATGAACCACATTGAATGGTGAAGGTGTTGGTAAAAAAACCATACGTGTTTTTAACACCACTTTTCTCTACTAGGATGTCTAGAGAGTATTTTGTTTCGATACGATTCGTATCTTTAAGACGTAGCTTAATATTTTCAATAAAAGAGTGACTGAATGATTTTCCATGTGTAAATAATTGATTATTAGTCATATAGCGATAGCTATCATAGGGGTCGTGAGGGTGGCTTTTAGATAATTCCCAATTGACAATATCTGTATGTAGGTTTTTATTGAACGTATCAATATTTAAGATATTATTGAAGTTAGCAATGCTATAGAGTATAACGGAAAAAATTCCCATACCAAGCAAATTAATATACGACAGCGTTTTTCGATGTTTTAGAGCTTCCACTCCTATTAAATAACAAATTGGTAGAAGAGAAACCGAGAAGATAATTTTATGGCTGTTGATGATTTCTGTTAGATAGCCTTCGTAGTCGTGCCTCCATCTACGGAGACAATTTAGAAATAGCATCGCCAAAAAAAATAAAAAACTAATACTTAAAAAACGATGATAGGCATTTTTCCAACTGAGTGTAGCAAGAATAGCGAAGGATGTAGTGCCAAACACCAACATACCCACTCCAATGATAAAATGTGCGTTTTTAGAAAGGATGGATGAAAAGCTTCCAATCATGGAGAATACTAACAAGGCTAATTCTTTCCAGTTATGTATGATTTCTAGGAGTGTTCCAGCATCTTTGCCAACACCACTTGACGGGATTATTAAGATGGAGAATAGCAAAATTATACCCGTTAGAAGTACTTCTACATATTTACGTTCAAAGAGGCGCAAACCAATAATAAAGAGAGATATAATGCTAGTAATGCTACCAATGCCAAGACAAAGAAAAAGTAGTAAATAGGGAGACGCTTTATACTTTCCTAAGGTAGCAGTGTAGAAAACGGCCACAGGAATAAAAAAAGAAGAAACGTAAAAAAACGTTTCGTACGAAAATAGGTAGGTAAAATAAGGGGCAAGGTTTAAGGTGATAAAAGGAATCGGAACAAAATAGATAGAAGAGAGCGGTGATTTTTTTAATGCGACCCAGAGGATATACAAAAAAGTAAGCATTTCTATATTTCCGATTAGACAGACTGTTTTGAAGTCAATAGTTCCTTCTACCCAATAAGTTAATAAATACAACAATCGAACAACGATAGGCCGACTTTCATTTTCTTGAATAAAAAAAGCATTAAGGTATTCTTGAAAGGTAGTAGCTTGATGAAACTGCCGAATGAAATTTCCTGCAATTCGATATTCATCCCTAGAAATCATATTGAAGCTATGATTGTAAATCCAGTAAATGAATAATATTGTTGGAAAAGCAATAAGAGCAGTAGAAATATAGTGGACATAATCACTTAGCCAGTGATATTTTTTGTAATTATTAACAAGCATAAGTTAGGAAATTAAATCGTCTTATATAGTCGGTAAAACAGTATTAATTTTATGGTTGTGGGTTATCATGAGTGTAAATACGTGCTAGGAGAGTGGTTTGTTAACAGGCAGTTCATCATTGAACTACCTGTTAAACCTGAAAGAATTAAACTAAAGCCTCAAACAAAATTTCTACAGCGTGTTGAGCTGTTCTGCCTGTACCATCATGAATCTGGTGGCGACAACTTGTTCCAGAAGCGGCAATGAGTACATCTTCCCCTTGTTGACGAATGGTCGGGAATAATACTAACTCACCAATTTGATTCGACAATTCAAAGTGTTCTTTCTCATAACCAAATGAACCTGCCATACCACAACATCCACTTGGAATGAGTTGTACTTCATAATTTGCGGGTAATGACAAGGCCTTTTTAGCTGGAACCAAACTAGATAACGATTTTTGCTGACAGTGCCCGTGTAATTTAATTAAGCGTTTTTCTGTTGTAAATACTTGTTTGGAAATACGCTTAGCATCAATCTCTTTTGCTAAGAACTCTTCAACCATAAAGGTGTTTTTGGCAACTGAGCGTGCTGCTTCAACCAAGTTGTCGTTTACTAAATCTGGGTATTCGTCACGGAATGTTAAAATAGCAGAAGGTTCAATACCGATTAGTGGCGTTTCTTCTGTAATGATTCCTTTTAACAATTCAATATTTTTGTTAGCTAATTCTTTTGCATCATCCAATAACCCTTTTGATAACTGCGGACGACCAGAAGGCAAATGCTTAGGGACTTCGATTTTATAGCCAAGTTTTTCTAGTAATAAGACCGTCTTTTTACCGATTTCTACATCGTTAAAATTCGTAAACTCATCCGCAAATAAGTAAACCAATTTCGCACCCGCTTTAGCTTCTGAGGTACGGATGTTAAACCATTTAGTAAAGGTTTGTTTTGCCAATAGTGGCATGGTTCTTTCAGGGTGGAAGCCTACTACATTATTGGCGATTCTACGTAAGAAAGGCGTATCAAAAACCATGTTGTATGCCCATGGAGTATAAGAAAGTAGCCCTGAAAGTTTTGAGAAATTAGCCACCAATTTACTACGGAATGGAACACCATTTTCTTTGTAATATTGGTGTAAAAACTCCATTTTTAATTTCGCAACATCGACGTTCGAAGGACAATCTGACTTACAGCCTTTACATGCCAAACACAAGTCCATTACCTCCTTAATCTCCTCATGGTCAAAGCGATTAGCCTTGTCAGAGTGCGTTAAGAACTCTCTTAAAATGTTTGCTCTCGCACGGGTGGTTTCCTTTTCGTTGCGAGTGGCCATATAAGATGGGCACATCGTCCCGCCCGACAGGTGAGTTTTACGACAATCACCCGATCCATTACACTGTTCTGCATGTTGCAAAATATCTTGATCATGGAAACGGAAGGTCGTTTTAAACGCTGGCGTTTGTTGTCCAGGTGTATAACGCAAGAACGTATCCATAGGAGGGGTATCCACTACCTTATTCGGGTTGAATATATTGTGGGGATCCCACGTCTTTTTTAACTCCTTCATTAATGCATAATTATGATCACCGACCATTTGCTTAATGAATTCACCACGTAAACGTCCATCACCGTGTTCTCCCGAAAGAGACCCTTTAAACTTCTTAACTAAAGAGGCAATTTCCTCTGCAATCAGGCGGAATAGTTTGTTACCTTCAACTGTTTTTAGATTGATAATGGGGCGAAGGTGGATTTCTCCCGAACCTGCATGAGCATAATGGACACAGTATAGGTTATTTTTATCCAAAATTTCATTGAATTCACGAATAAACTCTGGTAAATCATTTACGTCAACAGCAGTATCTTCGATTACAGCAACAGCCTTTTCATCGCCAGGTAAGTTAGATAGTAGTCCTAGTCCTGCTTTACGTAAATCCCACACTTTTTTAACATCCGTTCCAGCCACCATTGGGAAGTGATATCCTAGGCCTATAGCACGCATTTCTGCTTCCATCGCAGCAGCTTGCTGTTCTATGTCCTGCATTGTATCACTACGTAGTTCAACGACTAAGATAGCTCCAGGGTCACCTTGTACAAAGAAACGATTTTGACGGTGTTCTGCATTTGCCTTTGTACATTCCAAAATATAGTGATCTATTAATTCAGATGCCGATGGCTTATATTTCAATGCGATTAAGTTGGCTCTTAAGGCTTCGTCTACGGTATTAAAATGAGCACAAACGAGTCCAATTTCTTTAGGAGGCGTATCGTTTACATGTAATTTGATTTCAGTAATAAAGCAAAGTGTTCCTTCAGAACCAGCGATTAATTCACAAAAATTAAAAGGTTTTCCTCCTTTTGTGAAAGGTTCACAATTAAGGAGCATATCCAAGGCATAGCCTGTATTTCTACGTTCGATGGTTGGCTTGGGGAATTCTTTGCGAATTTCCTCCTGATTGTATGAGTCACTTAATACTTCGTTTGTCTTTTTGTAGATTGTATCTAGTAAAGAAGCAGAACCATTTTTTTGTTTAGCGGTATTGACTAGTGTGTCAAATTCAGTATTCGTTAGGTTTTTAAAAACTACTTCTGAACCATCCGATAAGAAAGCCGTAACTTCCATTACATGTTCACGAGTAGAGCCATAAACCACCGAATTAGAGCCACACGAGTTATTACCAACCATCCCACCAATCATGGCACGGTTTGCGGTAGATGTTTCAGGCCCGAAAAATAAATCATGTTTTTTCAATTCCATGTTTAACACATCACGTACTACTCCTGGTTGTACACGTACCCAATGCTCTTGCTTATTTACCTCCAAAATACGGGTAAAATTTTTAGATACATCCACTACAATTCCATTACCAACAACCTGACCAGCCAAGGATGTTCCTGCAGTACGAGGAATAATGGAGGTTCCATTGGAGCGAGCAAAATCGATCAATTTCTTGATATCTTCTTTTGTTTTTGGAATTGCTACTGCCGTTGGCATCTCACGGTATGCAGAAGCATCTGTGGCGTATAGCGTACGCATGACAGTATCATAATGCAACGTGCCTTCTAATTGGCTTGCAAGTTGAGAGAGTTGGTGATTACTTACAGTCTGACTCATGGTTCTATTTTAATATAAGGTATGATTTGTGCCCACCTTAATTTTACGAAGTTCAAAAATACAACATTATTTTATCTTGCCTTTCGAATCGTGTTAATGTTATGTTTTTTCTGAAAAAAATTTTAAATTATGAATAAATCTATTTTGTCCCTTTCATGTCGGTTTACAAGCCAAAAATACGAGTGATACAAATAGAATTATTCTTATGAGTTTTCTTGTGTAATTGAGTTCAGACGCTTTTTATTGGTAATAAATAAATGTGAGTACTTTTTTAGCGAAAAAAAAATAAATATAAAAATTATTGAA
The DNA here is from genome assembly GCA_023255485.1 of Flectobacillus sp. GTDB lineage: Bacteria > Bacteroidota > Bacteroidia > Cytophagales > Spirosomataceae > JALRIJ01. The sequence goes on along the minus strand of JALRIJ010000010.1, from coordinate 7,477 downwards.
AAAATTCAACACAAGCAGGATGTATATCTTTTAACAATTTTTAACAAAAACTGATTATAGTAAAATAGGGGCACGATTTTGCCTATTCTCTTCTAAGGTGTTCTACGCATTCCATTTATTCTTTTTATCCAATTTTTGTTTATGCAATCGTTTGCGTAAAATAAAAATTTTTCAAAAAAAAATTGAATAATAGAAGTTTTCTTGCCTAATTTGTCACAAGAATTCTGGACATTGTTCTATTTCAAGAGCAGCACTAGATATACCATTTTTATAAAAACATCCATTCAGTAACTATCATTTGGGTTACTAAAGGCTAATCTTTACTGTTTTTTAGATTTGAACATCGTCCTAATCTTTACTATTTTTTTCATTAACCATTTTTCCAATCTTAAAATTCCTATGGAAAATCATTTTTACAGATGGTTGCGTCGTTCTGTACGACAAAACGTAGTATCAAAGCAGTTGTTCAACGTAATGTTAATGGCTGTTGCGACACTTTTTTCTGTTGGCGCTTATGCACAAGACAGAGTAGTATCAGGAAAAGTAACAGACGCAGCAGATGGTTCTGCCCTTCCTGGTGTTACAATCCAAGTAAAAGGCACTGCAAAGGGTACTCAAACGGATGCTTCTGGGGCATATAAGCTAAATGTTGCTGGAAATGCAAGTTTGACATTCTCTTTCGTGGGTTATGCAACTCAGACAATCTCAGTAGGTAATCGCTCTAGTGTTAATGTGAGTTTGTCATCTGAAGACAAAACATTAGAAGAGGTAGTAGTAGTAGGTTACGGTACAATCAAAAAGAAAGACGCAACAGGTGCTGTTAACGCAATTGGTGTTAAGGATTTTGCAAAAGGGGTAATTTCATCTCCTGAACAGTTAATGCAAGGTCGTGTAGCTGGGGTGCAAATTACGCAATCAAACGGTGAACCAGGTGGTGGTATTAATGTACGTATTAGAGGTACATCTTCAGTTTATGGTGGAAATCAACCATTATTCGTAATTGATGGAGTAGCTTTGAGTCCAGATGCAACTTCAACAGACGGAGAGTCTTCAAGTGGTGTTGGTCGTCAGGCTGCTAAAAACCCATTGAACTTTTTGAACCCAGATGACATTGCAAGTATTGATATCTTGAAAGATGCTTCTTCTACAGCTATTTATGGTTCAAGAGGGGCGAACGGTGTTGTAATGATTACAACTAAAAAAGGTAAAGGTAAAGGAACTCTTGATTATGGATATTCACTTGGCATGAGCAGTATTACTAAGAAGTATGACTTGTTGAGCCCTTCAGAATATGCTGCTGCAAACCCAACTAAAAACCAAGGTGGTTCTACAGATTGGCAAAATGAGTTGTTCAGAACAGGTGTTACTCAACAACATAACTTCTCTTATGGTGGTGGTGATCAATCTGGAAGCTACCGTTTCTCTTTGGGCTATTTAGATCAACAAGGTATCGTTCAAAAATCAGAAATGAAGCGTTATACAGTTGGTTTCAACGGAAGTAAGAAATTCTTACAAGATCGTTTAACAATTGGATCGAATATCAACGTTGCGAATACGAAAGATGTTAACGTTCCAATTTCTGAAAACGTAGGTTTCACGGGAGACTTGATGGGAGGTATTTTAAAGACTAACCCAACTATGGCTATCTTTAAGAAAGATGCAAATGGTAATCAAGTGTACAACCAAGTTGGTATCACTGAGCCGAATCCACTTGCATTCTTAAATTTATCTTCAGATAACACAAATACACTTCGTGCTTTAGGTAATATTAATGCTGAATTACAATTGTTCAAAGGTTTGAAGTTCAAAACAGTTTTAGGTTTTGATAAATCATTCTCATCTAGAAAGGCTGCTTATTCGAAAGATTTAGTGATTGAAGGTGTGTCTGGCTTAGGTCGTGCTTATGTAAGAGATGTAGAAATCAATAACCAATTATGGGAAAACTACTTCACGTATGACAAAGATTTCGGTAAGAAAACGTCATTGAATGCTACATTAGGTTATTCATACCAAAGCTTCGATAAATATTCTAAGAATATTACTGCGACTAATTTCCGTACATCTGACTTGGATTTAATGATTAACAACTTGGCATCAGCAAACAGCCAAACAACAGGGTCATTAATTCAAAACTCTTCTTCAGAGAAAGATGAATTACAATCGTATTTCGGTCGTGTTAACTTATCATTATCTAATAAGTATTTGATTACTGGTACGCTACGTGTAGATGGTTCAACTAAATTTGGTGGTAATAACAAATACGGTTATTTCCCATCATTGGCTGTGAAATATAAATTAATCGAAGAATCGTTCATTCCAAAAGATGTGTTTACAGATTTAGCAGTTCGTGCAAGTTATGGTATCACAGGTAACCAAGCGATTCCTCACAACTTATATGACAGACGTGACCGTTACAATGCTTGGTCAATTAACCAAGGTGGAACAAACATTGAAGGTGGTGCATTAAATGCAGTAGCATTTAACAACCCTAACTTGAAATGGGAGTCAACGTCAGCGTTGAACATCGGTTTAGATTTCTCAGTATTGAAAGGACGTGTTTCTGGAACATTAGACTTCTATGATAAGCATACAAAAGACTTATTATTCCAAGTAGTTTCAGCACAACCTGCTCCAACACCATTCGTTTGGAAAAACTTAGATACAGATATTCAGAATACAGGGGTTGAATTAGGTTTAAATGCTACAGTTGTAGAAGCGAAAGATTTCTCATGGGAAGTTTTATTCAATGTTGCTTACAACAAAAACTTAATTAAAAACTTGAAAGGTACTTATGATACAGGTGAAGTTAACGGACAAGGTTTATCAGGTGCATTTGCAGAACGTTTAGCGGAAGGTCAACCAATGTTTGCATTCTTCTTACGTCAGTTCGGTGGATTTGATGCGTCAGGAAACTCTATCTATCCAAACGGTGACTTCCAACAGTTTTTAGATAAAAGCCCTCTTCCTAATTTAACAGGAGGTTTTACAAACAACTTTAAGTATAAAAACTTTGACGCAAGTATCTTCTTCAATGGTGTGTTTGGTAATTATATTTACAATAACACTGCTAATGCATTCTTTACACAAGGTTCATTCACAAATGGACGTAACGTTACTAAGAATGTAATCGGAAATGGTGAAGGTGGTCTTAATGCTCCAGATGTTTCAACTCGTTTCTTAGAAAAAGGTGATTTTGTTCGTTTACAAAACTTATCATTAGGTTACAGAGTTAAAACTCAAAGTAAAAATATCTCAAACTTGAGAGTATTCGTTACAGGTCAGAATTTGTTTGTTATTACTAACTACAGCGGTCAAGATCCAGAAGTAAACACAAACAAATCATTGAATGGTATTCCATCAGCAGGTATTGATTACACTGCATACCCAAGAGCTAGAACTTGGACTGTTGGTGCGAGCATTTCATTCTAATTAACCATTTTTAATTTCTTTAAGACAATGAAAAAAAATCATTTATATAGACTTTTGGTAGCAGGTGTCAGTATCGCTTCACTTGCTTCTTGTACCGATTTGATTACGCAAGAAAAGGACTCAATCGTTCGTGTAAGTACAGGTGGTAGTGTATTTACAAAAGGAGATCCTACTGCCTTGTTAGCTTCTGCTTACACCGATTTAGGTGTTTTCACTGACCAAGCAAACGTGTACTCGTTAGGTCAGCATACTTCAGCAGAAATGATCCCTCCTACAAGAGGGGTTGACTGGGGTGACAACGGGGTTTGGCGTACATTGGACGCTCACACTTGGGATGCTTCACACTCATACGTTCGTGATGCGTGGAATAGCTTAAATCAACGTATTTTTAAGTGTAATGAAATCTTAGCTTCTGATCCAACGCCATCACAAGCAGCTCAGGCTAAGTTTTTACGTGCTTTGAATATGTATCACGTAATGGATTATTTTGGACAAGTGCCATTCAGAGAAGTAACGCAGGGTGTTGATGAAAATCCAGCTGTTAAAACTCGTTCTGAAGCATTTGACTTTATTGTGAAGGATTTAACGGAAGCGTTACCAAACTTAGTAGATGCTAAACCAAGTGCTACTAATGGTGTGGCTTCTAAAGCAGCAGCAAATACGCTTTTAGCTCGTTTGTATTTGAATAAAGCAGTTTACAAATCATCTAAAGCAGAAGGTCCTTACACTTTTGATAAAGCGGATATGGATAAAGTAATTGCTTATGCAGATGCTGTGACTGCTGCTGGTTATTCATTAGAGAAAGATTACTTTACTAACTTTACGACGAAGGCATCTTCTGAAATTATTTTGGTTAGTTTAGAAGGAACTCCTCAAAACAGATGGTTCATGACGTTGCACTACGATCAAAACCCTTCTGGTTGGAATGGATTTACGACGTTAGCAGATTTCTACGATAAATTTGAGAAAACTGATTCTCGTATTGGTGTACCTGCAAAAGGAAATAAAACTGAGTTCTCTGGTATCGGTCGTGGTTTCTTGATTGGACCTCAAATTAAGGATGATGGAACTCCTTTAGTTGATACTCGTACAAACAAAGTGCTTTCATTCACTCGTGATGTACCTTTAGCAGGTGCTGCAACGGACAAAGGTATTCGTGTTATCAAATATCACCCTGCTGATGCTGGTAAGTATATCTTATTGCGTTATGCTGAAACGGTGTTAGCTAAAGCTGAAGCTCAATTAAGAGGTGGTGATGCTGCTGGTGCCTTGAAAACAGTGAACGCATTGAGAGCTGCTCGTGGAGCTAGTGCTTTATCTTCATTAACAGAAGCTAACATGTTTGATGAAATTGGTCGTGAAACATATTGGGAAGGATTTGCAAGAACGTATGAAATTCGTTTCGGTAAATTCTTAAATGGTACAGGTGCTGAAAACAAAGACGTAAGCAGAGTATTGTTCCCAATACCTTCTTCTGCTCTAGTTTCGAATCCAAACTTGAAACAAAACCCAGGTTATTAATAGGTTGTTTTAAAGCTGAATGCTTTACAAAACAATAGAATTGACTTATCGTAATAAAACAAAAATGCTCGAATATTCGAGCATTTTTGTTTTATTACTCATTTGAATGCTGTATATTGATTTTGAATAGTTGATGGTGAAAGAAATCACGCTACAACTTTAAATACGTATAATACTATTAACCATTTATCAAGATATTATGAAATACTTCGTAGTGCTAGTCTTTAGTTTACTCCTCTACTCATGTGGTTCTTCTGACGAAAAAGAAATTGAATCAACGTTTGCAAGCTTGAAAGACGGTCAGGCTAAAGTATTGATTTCGATTGATGATAAAGCTTTCTATCTACCAGAAAGTATTTTCTTTGGAGATGTACAAGTATTTGATAACTCCTTTCGCCTCAATGTGTATGACCAGTTTGAGAGTAATTTGGTAGTTTCATTTGGAGGAAATCAGTGGTACGAAAAAAAACCTATTAGTAAACAAGTTTTTGCCGATAACCAAATTGGTGCTAGTGTGATGATTGGAAAGTTGATAGATAAAAAGAAACTTATTGGCGAAGGGTATTTGATGACTGATGGTGAAATAAAAATTAAGTCGTTCTCAAAAGAGAAATTAGTGCTAGAATTGATTGGTCAAGTAGGACGTTATCAAACAGCAGGAGAACCCGAGAAATGGAATACGCTGAAAGGGCTAATTATCTATAAAAAGCCCAAACTGATGATACAAGACTTGACCGAAAAACAACTGTTTTATTGAAAGTTAGAAATGTAATTCATACATAAGTTTATTAAACATTTATACTATAATTCCGTACTGAATTGAAAAAGTTTTTCTATTTCTTTTTGCTTATATCGCTCGTGTCTTGCTCTGGAAAAAAAGATACGCTCTTTGAATTAGTGGATGCCAAAGAATCGGGTATCGACTTTGTGAACAAGGTTGAGAATACAGATGATTTCAATATTTTTAATTACCGTAATTTTTATAATGGTGGAGGAGTGGCTGTAGGAGACTTAAATAACGATGGTTTACCAGAAGTATTTATGACCGCTAACATGGGGTCAAATAAATTATACCTTAATAAAGGGGATTTTAAATTTGAAGATGTTACGCAAAAAGCAGGCGTTGCCGAAACAGATAAATGGAATACGGGTGTGGTAATGGTGGACATTAATAACGATGGCTGGCTGGATATTTATGTATGCAATGCGGGTTATCGTAAGTTTACAAACCAACAAAAAAATGCTTTGTTTATCAATAATCATAACATGACCTTCACAGAGTCGGCAGCCAAATATGGCTTAGATGAAGGGGGATATACAACTCATGCCGCTTTTTTTGATTATGATTTAGATGGTGATTTAGATTGCTATATCCTAAATAATAGTTTTATTCCTGTTAATACGCTCGACTATGCGAATAATCGTGAGTTAAGGGCTGAAAACTGGCCTGTGAAAGATTTCTTGAAAGGAGGAGGTGATAAGTTGATGCGTAATGATAGCCCCCCAACCCCCAAAGGGGGAGTATTTCAACCCAAATTTACGGATGTATCGAAGGAAGCTGGTATTTATAGTAGCTTAATTGGCTTTGGTTTGGGCGTAACTATTGGGGATGCCAATAACGATAACTATCCTGATATTTATGTTTCTAATGACTTTTATGAGAAAGACTACCTGTATATCAATCAGAAAAATGGTAAGTTCAAGGAGGAAATAGAAGACCGCATGAAGCATATCAGCTTGGCCTCGATGGGAGCAGATATGGCGGATGTCAATAACGATGGATACCCTGAGATTATGACGACGGATATGCTTCCCCGTGACGAATATCGCTTGAAAACAACGTCTTCATTTGATAATCATTATGTATTTAAATTGAAAAAAGACCGAGGTTTTTATAATCAGTTTCAGCAAAATAGTCTCCAGCTAAATAATCAAGATGGTACGTTTAGTGAGGTGGGTAATTATGCAGGAGTCGCCGCAAGTGACTGGAGTTGGGGAGCCTTGATGTTCGATGCAGATAACGACGGTTACAATGATATTTATGTCTGTAATGGCATTTACCACGATGTTATTGATCAAGATTTTATTGATTTCTTTGCCAATGAGTTGCGCCAGAAAATGGAAGTAACAGGCGTGAAGGAAAGCATCGGTAAAATTATGGAACAAATGCCATCTCGACCGCAGGTAAACAACTTTTTCCACAATACAAAAACCTTGAAATTTGAAGAAAAGTCCGCTGATTTCGGCTTTGAAACGCCTTCATTCTCGAATGGTGCTGCGTATGCCGATTTGGATAATGATGGAGATTTAGATTTGGTGGTGAACAATGTGAATATGCCTTGCTTTGTGTATCGCAACAAAACGGAACAGCAGGAAACAAAAAATCATTATTTAAAGGTAAAACTACAAGGTGAAAAACAGAATACTTTTGCGGTTGGAGCGAAAGTTGATGTTTATACCAATAACATGGTGTTAACTCGTTCGGTGATTCCTTCTCGTGGTTTTCAATCGAGTACCGAATACCCTT
>JALRIJ010000109.1 GCA_023255485.1 Flectobacillus sp. | reverse complement strand
AAAGCGTATTTGATTTATTCGGATAACGAAATGGCACAGGGGGTTAAATCCAAACTGATGGGAGATGAGCCTCCTGCGTTGGTGTATCCTGACTTAACCACTGCTTTAGCGGAGTTAGCAAATGAGTTGGGTATTTTTAGAAAAACCTTTAGCGAGAATCCTAGTCAGACTTATCAACATCCTCGTTTGGGTGAACTGAATTATGGCGATTGGGTAATTTTTCATAGTAAGCATTTCAGACATCATTTTAGACAGTTTGGTTTGTTGTAGCAACGAACGGTAGGTATTAGAACAGCAGTTTCTGATACCTATCTTTGTTATTAGAAGTAACTAATCGTGAAAATTATTTAAAATGTACTTTTCTCATAAAGGCTTAATCGTTATGGTATGAAATGCAAAATTTAAAATTCATAATTTTGCATTATTACTTAAAACTCCATAACCGTCCCGATAACTATGAATCGTATCGACCGACTTACTGCCATCTTAATCCAGTTACAGTCTAAACGCATTGTAAAAGCACAAGAAATTGCCGACCGTTTTGAAATTAGTTTACGAACGGTCTATCGTGATGTACGTGCTTTGGAGGAGGCTGGTGTACCCATTGTGGGTGAAGCAGGTCTAGGCTATTCGATGATGGATGGTTATAAATTGCCTCCTGTGATGTTCACTCAAGAAGAAGCGGTAGCTTTTTTAACGGCAGAAAAGTTAGTAGAAAAACTAACGGACACGGCTACTAAAACGAGCTATCAGTCAGCAATGTTTAAGATTAAGGCGGTATTAAAACGTACTGAAAAAGATTATTTAGAACAGCTCGACGAGCATATTTTGGTGTTGGATAGTCCCTATTTATCTACTAATTCAAATGAAAGCACGCATCTTCAAGCGATATTACAAAGTGTGGCTAATCGGAAAGTGATAGAGATTGACTATTTTGCTAATAATACTCAGACTTCCTCTACTCGACAGATAGAACCCTTAGGTGTTTTTTATCAGCATAATCATTGGTATATGATTGCTTATTGTTTGCTACGAAACGATTATCGAAATTTTCGTCTAAACCGAATTACGCATCTTCGAGTCATTAGTCAACGTTATTCTTTGTCGCATCCTCCTTTGAAAGACTACCTTACTCACGTTTCGGTAGAACGAGAATTGCATACGGTTGTGATTCAACTGGAAAAGCCCATACTCAAATACCTCGGTTCTGAGAAGTATTATCACGGCTTTGTTTCGCAAGAAGAATTTGATGATTATTATGAATTAACCTTCCTGACTGCCTCCTTACATGGCTTCGCACGTTGGTATCTTTTTTTTGCCGAACATGCTCATATTCAGAGCCCTGTAAGTTTACTTGACTATGTTAAAAAGCACGTAGAAATCATTCGGGAGAGAATGGGGTAACATTCTAACTATACCACTGAGTTCCACAGAGAACCACGGAGTTTCGCAGAGATTTTTATTCTTTGCGTCGCTTTGTGGTTCTCTGTGTTGCTCCGTGGTATGTTATTTAAAACTTAGCCCATCCGCCACCAATTGATTTATACAAGTTGATAACGGCATTAAATTGTTTTTTCTTAATATTAATCAGTTCTATTTGCGACTGCAAAGCATTTTTCTGTGCTGTCACTACTTCCAAATACGTTGCTCTACCCGATTTGAATAGTTCTGCCGAAATACTAATTGATTTTTTTAGGGTATTTACTTCCTCTATTTTGAGTGTATAAGTCTGATTCATGTTTTCAAGCATATTCAGACAGTTATAGACTTCCGTAAACCCGTTCACGATACTCTTTTGATAGTTCAAGTAGGCCATTTGTTGCGTTGCATTGCTTGCCATCAAGTTTCCTTTCAGCTGTCTCCTGTTGAATACAGGAGCAACTAGTCCGCCTGCCAAGTTGTAGGTAAACGAACCTACGTCAAACAATAGAAGTGCTTTAAATGCCTGTAATCCTAAGCCACTTGAAATAGTAAAGGTTGGGTAAAAGGCTGCTTTAGCACTTGCTAAATCGGCATTACTGGCTAATAGTTCTTGTTCCGCCTGTAGAATGTCAGGTCTGTTTTTGATAAGTGTTGAAGGAACTCCTGTCACAAATGTGGGAGGAATTACTTTTTCCCAAGAAATACTAGGGCGAGGAATTGCCTGTGGATAACGTCCTAGTAGAAAATTGAGTCTACTTTCATTACTGAAAATCTGTTGTTTTACCTCGATTTTTAAGGCTTGAGAGTTGAGTAACTGAGCATTCAGTAAGGCAACTCCTAACTCATTTTCTTCCCCTGCTTGTTTTAGTAAGCGAACAATATCGAGCGAGTATTGCTGTAGTTGGATGTTTTCATCAATAAAATGAAGCTCGTTATCTAAAATTAATAACTCAAAATATAGGTCGGCTACTTCACAAACCAATAAGGTTTCGTTGAAGTTCTTCCCATACTGACTTGACAATAACTTATGAAAAGCCATCTTTTTTTGGTTGCTTAATTTCTTCCAAACATCCAATTCCCAAGAAGCAGACACCCCTACTAAGTAATCAGGAATGACGGTTTCTGGAATCATTTGCTTATCATTGATATTCGAAGAAAAGCGAGTATCGTAATTTCCGACACCATCAGTCGTATAATTTCCGAATTTCTTTAAACCCATGCTTGTCCCTGCCATTACATTCGGTAAGCCCAGAGCAGAGGACATTTTGATATTCGCCTTTGCAAATTTGATGTGCTGAAGGCTCATTTGTAAATCAAAATTATTTTTGAGTGCAGTACTAATGAGCCCTGTCAGGGTCGAATCTTTAAAGAACTCCCCATAAGAAGGTAGCTCCTCTAAGTGTACTACGGGTTCATTAATATATGATTCTGGTGGATTGACAATGGGTTTGTTTGGCGTAAGGTGCTGAGTGAATTTACAGCCACTTATACCCAGCAACACGACAAAAGCTAGCCAATATTTATACGATATGTTCATTTTTTTCTGAATTAATGGTTATTGGTTTCTTTTCTTTGGCAAACATAAAATACAACCCAGGGATAACGATGATACCGAAAATCGTTCCGAATAACATCCCGCCTGCTGCTGCCGTTCCAATGGTTTTATTCCCGATTGCACCTGCTCCAGAGGCAAACATTAAAGGAATTAATCCTGCTACAAAAGCAAAAGAGGTCATCAAGATAGGTCTGAAACGAGCTACTGCCCCTTCGATAGATGCCTGTAAAATGCTTTTACCATTGGAGTGTTCGAGCACGGCAAATTCTACAATCAAGATGGCGTTTTTACCCAAGAGACCAATTAACATGACCATGGCGACTTGTGCGTATATATTGTTCTCTAAACCAAATAAAACCAAGAAGAACAACGAACCAAAAATGCCGACTGGCAAGGAAAAGATAACGGGTAATGGCAACAAAAAGCTTTCGTATTGTGCTGCTAAGAGTAGATATACAAACAGTAAGCAAATCATGAATACATAGATTACTTGATTACCCGAAAGTACTTCTTCTCGTGTCATTCCCGACCATTCAAAAGCGTATCCTCTTGGAAGGGATTCTTTGGCCACTTCTTCTACGGCTTTGATGGCATCCCCAGAACTATATCCTGCGGCAGCCTCTCCGTTGAGCATCGCCGAAACGTACATATTGTAGCGAGTAAGTTGCTCAGGGCCATATACTCGTTCGATACGGCTAAAAATCGAATAAGGAACCATTTCACCATTTTTATTCTTGATTCGTAACTTCATAATGTCTTCGGGTTGAGCCCTAAATTTAGGGTCTGCCTGAATCATTACTTTATACATCTGTCCAAAAACAATAAAATTGGTCGCATAGAAACTACCGATTAAGGACTGCAAATTGCTCATCGCATTGTCCACCGAAATACCTTTCTTTGCCGCCACATCTTGGTCAATATGGATTAAATATTGAGGGAAATTGGGGTTAAAACTAGAAAACACATCTTTGATTTCAGGACGCTTTTTGATAGCTTCCATGAATTTCTCAGCTACATCTGCCGTATTTTGTAATTTTCCAGAACCTGTTTTGTCTAATAAACGCAATTCAAAACCACTGGCATTACCAAAACCAGGAACAGCAGGAGGAGGGAAAAACTGGATTTCTGCTCCCTGAATATTTTTTGTTTTTTCGGTCAATAACGCAATAATATCGTTGGCTGTTGCCTTGCGTTCTTCCCACGGTTTTAAGTTGATAGTACTCATCGCAAAGGATGCCCCAACACCGTCGGTCATCATACTATAACCCGAAAGACTCGATACCGAAGCTACTTCTGGAATCTTCTGAACAATGCCATCAATCTGATTCATAATGGCTTCTGTACGTTCTAGCGTTGCTCCTGCGGGGGTCGTTACATTGGCATAAATCGTTCCTTGGTCTTCCGTCGGAATAAAACTGGTCGGTAAAAACTGATTGACTCCCCAAGTGGCAATACAAAAGCCAACGAGTATCAAGGTGGTCAATAGCCTACGGTTGACAATTTTGCTTAATAGAAATTGATAACGGTCAGACAGTTGGTCGTAACGTGCATTGAAATGCTTGAAGAAACGGTCGAGCAGATTATTTCCTCCTTGTCCGTGCGTATTTTTGAGCATCAAGGCACATAAGGCAGGCGTAAGGGTAAGGGCGTTGACCCCCGAAATTACAATCGCAATCGCCATCGTTACAGAAAACTGACGGTAAAAAACGCCCACAGGGCCATCTAAAAAGGCTACAGGAATAAATACCGCCGACATCACCAAAGTAATTGCTACGATTGCCCCACTGATTTCACCCATGGCTTCAATGGTGGCATCTTTAGCTGACAAATGCTTTTCTTGCATTTTGGCATGAACCGCCTCGACGACGACAATGGCGTTATCGACCACAATACCAATGGCTAATACGAGTGCAAAAAGGGTTAATAAGTTAATCGAGAACCCAAATAATTGCATAAAGGCAAACGTACCTACTAAGGAAACAGGTACCGCCAACACAGGAATAACCGTAGAACGAAAGTCTTGTAAGAAAATAAATACTACAAGAGCTACCAATAAAAAGGCTTCAAGAAGCGTCTTGATTACTTCGTGGATTGACGCATCCAAAAAGCGAGAAACGTCATAGCTAATCGTGTAGGTCATCCCTGGCGGGAAAGATGTTTCTTTAAGGTAATCCAATCGCTTTTTGATGGTTTCAATCACTTTACTAGCATTTGACCCTGGGCGTTGCTTGAGTACAATGGCGGCAGACGGTTTCCCGTTTTCTTTTGACAAAACATCGTAGTCTAAAGAGCCAAATTCTAAGTCAGCAACATCTTTCAAACGAAGCATTTCACCTGTATCCGTCACTTTAATCACTACATTTTCGTACTGTTCTTTTTGAGTCATTTTACCCGTATAGCGTAGGACATATTGTAGCGATTGAGCTTGTCGTCCCGAACTTTCTCCAATTTTACCTGGGGCTGCTTCTACGTTTTGAGCTTTTAGAGCATTAATAATGTCCTCTGCCGAAATATTATAAGCATCCATTCGACCAGGTTTTAACCAGACACGCATAGCATATTCTCGTGAACCCATAATATCCACAAAACCTACGCCATCAATCCGTTTTAGTTCAGCCAAAACGTTAATATCAGCGAAGTTATAAATGAATTTTTCGTCTAAAGTAGGGTCATCGCTGATTAAGTTAATGTACATCAACATACTGTTGACCTCTTTTTCGGTCGAAACCCCTGCTTTAATTACCTCTTCGGGTAATTCATCCAAAACCGTTGTTACTCTGTTTTGAACGTTTACTGCTGCTACATCAGGGTCTGTACCCACTTCAAAATAAACTTGAATGATACTCGTTCCGTCGTTTCCAGAAACAGATGTCATGTAGCTCATTCCCGGAACACCGTTGATGGCACGTTCGAGGGGTGTTACTACGGCTTTGGCACATACTTCTGCATTGGCACCAGTATATTTGGTCGTAACCGAAACCGCAGGAGGAGCAATGTCTGGGTATTGGGTTACGGGAAGGCTAGTCATGGCTAATACCCCTAGTATCACAATGAATAGAGAAATTACCAAAGACAGCACAGGTCTTTTAATGAAATTAGTTACCATAATCGTCTGCTTAGTGGGTTAGTCTTCTTTAGAGAGTTTGTTCATAATGTCCTTCATTTTTACGAAAGAAGGCTTAATAGTCATACCATCTCGTAGATTCTGAATGCCTTCATAAATGACTTGGTCTTGTGTAGTTAACCCAGCGTCGATAAGGTAAAAATGAGGTAAACGTTTAGTAGTCGTAATGGCTCTGGTTTTTACTTTGTTCATCTTATCTACTACAAATACATAGATGCGGTCTTGAATTTCAAAGGTTGCTTTTTGCGGAATCAATAAGGCTTTTTTGTAGTGTTTTAGTAAGCGAACTTTACCACTCGCTCCATGTTTTAGGAGTTTGTCGGGGTTGTTGAAGCGTGCACGAAAGGCAATATTTCCCGTATTAGGGTCAATTTCACCATCGCTCGTTTCAATACGTCCTTTAGATGGGTGTTCTTCTCCATTTGCCAGCAATAACGTTACATTATTCCCACTCGGTGCAGTACGTTTTAGGTTGTCTGCATAATCGAGGTATTCTTTCTCAGATACGTCAAAGTAAGCGAAAACATCTTCGTTTTGAGAAATGGTTGTTAGGAGTGTACCATCTTCCAATAAACTTCCAGCCTTGATGGGAAGTCGGTTGATAATACCACTAAAAGGTGCTCGTATTTGGGTATACGTTAGCTGAATCTTAGCGAAGGCTTCGTTAGCTTTAGCTTCCTCTACTTTGGCGGTAGCTAGTTCTACTTTATTTTCGGCAAGAGCTAGTTCTGCTTTAGAAACAATGTTCTTTTCAACGAGCTTTTTTACATTGGCAAGTGCTAACTCGGTTGCTTTTAATTCGGTTGCCATGCTACGGACAATGGCTTTTCCTTTGGCAACTTCTTCGTTTAACTCAGGATTGTAGATGGTGAACAAAAGTTGTCCTTTTTTGACGGATTTCCCTTCATCGACCAAGTTTTTCTCTAGGTAACCTTTTACTCTGGCCCTGATCTCAACGTTCTGAACAGCCTTAATTTCAGCAACATAGTCAGTTTGTAGCGACGTATCGATGACAATAGGAGAGGTTACCTCAAACGTTTCGATGGCTTCTTGTTTAACTTCTTTAGAAGAGCAAGATAGCAATAGCGAACAGCCCAAAATAGACATTAATGGCGTTAGGTATTTCATGTGTAAAGGATGTGTTTGTGGATGTTTTATATTTTAAAAGACAATAGGAAACTTGCTTATCTTGATTGAAAAGATAAGAATTGACTGAGAATAATTAGTAATGTTATGCTTCCGGAGGAGGCGTATATAGGGTTAAATAAACGTTAGGAATACGAGTTGATTGAACGGTGATCAGGTGATCAGGAGGGAGCGAGCAAGAGGAAAGAGTAAGTACGATATCCGTTAGTTCGTATGCAAAATCGACATCAGTGATTTCATCATCTTCCTCAATTGCGACGTCCGTCAAGTCACTAAAATCAATGGGTTTTTTATCTTGGGTATCAGGAATAATGGATATGTCTTTTGTACTATTAAAAATACTATTCGTTATATTTTTGAAATCATTCAGGGGACACGACTTGGTAATAACAATTATCAGGAGGACGTAGGAAACGTAGTAATTGATATGTTTTCGTAAGATATTCATTTGAGTATAACGTAACAAATATAATAGAGCATCTCGGTTTTTAAGCTTTTTCTAGAAGAGATACATACGTTATTTTTCTAAATTAAGTATTTTTTGGTGACATTAAAAATAAATGGTACACAATTTTAAGAAATAATACTTACTTATTCTGTATGTTGCTATCCTTACTCTAACGTGAAATCGTATGGAGGGAACGAGGACGATTTTGTCTTTATTGTACTGCAATACGGAGATAAAATGAAAGAGCCCTACAGAGCCCTGTAAGGTGTGGGGTAGCCCTATGTGACGTGATGTAAGGAATTTTCATCCTTTATCATCTTCAAATAGGGAATGATATAATTTTTTCTTTATAATGATGAATATCAGATAATTAACCTTTGTTTGATTTGTTTTTATTAAATCTTTTGTGTTAAATTTGTATAATTAAATATTGGAAAGATTAAATTTTATTTTTGAAGTTTGACGCAAAAAAAAGCTATTTGTAGCACAATTTCACCCATTAGCCGACACTTCAGTCGTCTAAACATACTAAAGAGGTAGGCTATGTCGTTTTTTAGTAAACTTACCCCAATTATATGCAAGTCATGTTAACTTATTTCAACTAAATTTAATTATCCTCTTATTATTCATTGCCATGAAAAAAAAACGCATTCGTGTACGAGAGTACTATCAAATGATTTTGACGAAGGTTAGTTTTTCCCCGACCTTATTTGAAAAAGAGCTTCGTAAAGCAATTGATCAAATGACGATTCATCAACTAGAACGCTTTAGACAATGGTGCTGGCGTAAATATTGGGATACCTATCCTGATGTCTTACAGACAGTATTTATTGCTTAACTGAAATTGCTGCTGACATAGGGCTGTCATTGGTAGGTGTTTACTTTGTGTGGTAAACATAAACCAATCCCAAACCAATGTCTCAGATACCTGCTTTATTGAAGGAGCTTGAACAAGAAGCTCAAACGACTCGTAAGATGTTAAGTATCATTCCTGATGATAAATATGATTGGAGACCTCATCCAAAAAGTATGAACATCAGGGCTTTAGCTACTCATATTGCCGAATTACCTTCTTGGGTGACGATGGCAATAACGACAGATGAACTTGATTTTGAAAAAACAGCCTATAATCCACCTGTGATTAATGCAACGGCTGAGCTGGTATCGTATTTTGAAAACTGTCTGGAAAGTGGAAGAAGTCATTTAGCTAATACTAACGAGGCTGTTTTAACAGAACCTTGGACTTTGAGACAAGGAGAGCAAATCTTTATGCAATCGACAAAAGGTGAAACAATTCGTCATGCGTATAACCAGACCGTTCATCACCGAGCTCAATTGGGTGTTTTTTTACGCCTACTGGATATTCCAATACCAGGCTCGTATGGCCCTAGTGCTGATGATATGTCTTTTTAGCAGGAGAATTTATTTACTCATGTCGAGAAAAAGTTAAAACAGCTTCCTTGTGTTATCGTACAGACTTCTTTATCAACAGAAAAAGCTTCTCTTCGGGGAAGCTTTTTCTGTTTAGTAACAATTCCGTATGTATTTTTACGAAGAAAAATTATCACAAACAATCAGATGAAAACAACATACTTAGCAAAAGTAAATGAGGCATTGACCGTAATCGACGTGCCTACTCCCACACCCAATGAAAACGAAGTCTTGATTCGTTTGGCTTTCTCTTCTTTAAATCACCGTGATGTTTGGATTCAGCAAGGAAAATACGGAGGTCGTAAAACCGATTTGATTTTGGGTTCGGACGGCTTCGGGATAGTCGAATCAGTAGGCTCTGCCGTAACAGCCGATTGGATTGGGAAAGAAGTGATTATTAACCCTGGCTTAGGATGGGGAGATAACCCAGAAACGATGGGGGCAGATTTTAAGATTTTGGGTAATCCAGATAATGGAACTTTTGCCGAATATGTTTGTATCGACCAACAATACGTCTATCCTAAACCTACCAATCTGACTGCCGAAGAAGCGGCTGCCTTGCCTTTGACAAGTTGTTGATCGCGACGGGCTCGCGCCCCGTGCAGCCGCCCATTCCTGGAATCGATAGCCCGGAGGTGCAAACCTGCTGGACGCTTGAGGACGCCCGCGCCATCATGGAACTCGCCAAGCCAGGTGCCCGGGTCGTGCAGATGGGCGCTGGTTTTATCGGTTGCATCATCATGGAGGCCTTGGCCGCACGCGGTGTTCAGTTGACCGTGGTGGAGATGGGTGACCGCATGGTGCCCCGCATGATGGGCCCGGTTGCGGGTGGCATGATTCGCGATTGGGTGCAGAACAAAGGCGTGCAAGTGTTCACGGGTGCCAAGGTCACATCGATTGAACGCCAAGGCGAGTCATCCGGCGGTCTACTGTCTAAGTTGGCGGGTATGTTGGGTGGTGGCAGCCAGGATGCGTCCGACGCG
>JALRIJ010000108.1 GCA_023255485.1 Flectobacillus sp. | reverse complement strand
AGGCATTTCCTGCAAAGTGAAACAAGGCTAATTTTTCCCAACCAAGAGCCACTTCTAAGAAGATTAACCCAATTTGTGAAATAGAAGCATAAGCCACCTGACTCTTTACAGAAGACTGCACTCGGGCGATTCCTGTGGCAATAATAGCGGTGACAACCCCTACTAAACCAATCATCACTCGCACTGAATATTGATATTCCCAAAAAGGAAAAGTTCTCAGTAATAAGAATACGCCAAAGTGTACCGACAACGAACCATAGAAAATAGCACTCGAAGGCGTTGGGCCTTCCATTGCTCTAGGTAACCACGAAGAAAAAGGGAGCTGAGCCGATTTAGCTGCTGCCGAAATCAAAATCATCATGGAAATGAAAGCTCCAATCCAACTATGGTTTTGCAAATGCTCATGTACTAACTCAGCATTGTTAAGCTTCAAAAACGTGATGTTTTCGTGCCAAAGGTGATGACTCATCCACATGGCTAAAATCAACCCTACGTCTGCAATTCGATATACTGAAAATACTTTTACCGCATTTTTAACAGGTAAATAACGATTACGGTAGAAAGCAATCAGTAAGAACGAAGAGATTCCGAGTACTTCCCAACCGATAAAAAGGGTTTCTAAATTCCCTGCAAAAATCACGACGTTGTACCCGATGTAAAAGAATAAAACGGTATTAAAAAAGCGTTTGTATCCATCTTCTCGGTGTAAATAATAACGACTATACACCGTAACAATAAAGGTTAAAAACGAACCTACAAATAAGTAGGTAGCCGTAATGCCATCAAAATACAGGTCAATAAAAAAGTCATAACCTAAATCTTGAAACAACGAGAAGTCTTTCTGATTTAATACCTGACAACCTTCTGAAAACCAAACCGCTATGAATACAATAGCCGCAACAAGCTGAAGCCCAACTGTTAAAAAAGCAGTTGCTGAAATAGCGGTTTCCTTCTTATCAGGAATAAGTAAACTGATAAAAAAACCTATCAGTGGAAGAAATATAAAATATGGAATTAGCGATGTCATGAACTAAGAGATTAAATACACTGGAAAATTTTCTTGATGCGACTCAACCAACGTCTCAATGCTTGAAACCGTTTCTATCTGTTTTGCAATGGGTTCATAAGGCGTAAATGCCCCTTCTTTAAACACAAATAATTGCTGTGTTTCAGGGTTAATCACCACCAATTTAACCCAGTCATTCACGTACCATTCATACACCGCAGGCAGACGCTGAATAACCGATAGCACTACCTCTGGCAAATGTTCAACAATAAACATCATTCTGATAGGGTCGTGTACTTCAATCATTTGGCTAGGTAGCCCAGGTCTTAAATCTCCATCTATCCCATTGGCAACTCCAAATAAGCCCATTACGTTATGCGGAAGTTTTGTACCCGCTCCAAGTTTCTGATTATCAACTCTTGAGAAATAATACTCTAGGTTAATTCCTCCAGAAACAGGCGTTGCTGCTTTCAGAATATTAAACAAATAATCTCCTGCTGGGTCAATGGCATAATCATAAGAATTTAGGAATGAACGACGGTCTAAGAAGACTTTTTTCGACAAATCTCTTCTTCCTACAATGGTTAAAGCATTGGTTGCATGATTTAATTCGGGACGAGGTTCAAACAAGGACACCGAACGCAAACGTATTTTCTCATGAATTTCTGATGCACTTAGTTTAGTATCAATTGACATAAATCTTCGTGAACGCTCTTTGGCATTCGCATCCAAGGCATTGGCAAAAGTAACTTCATTTTTTTCATGACTCTCCGCATTTTGAGGAGATAAAATATCTTCGTCAAAGAACACAATATCGTCACGAGTTGTATCATGTAACGCTCCTACAAATTGCGTTTCATCAGGAATATCAATGCCCTTTGTTCTCAAAATGGCACGAACTCGATGATTATTGGCCATCGCACTAAACACTCTAGCATTTACCGAACCCGCTCTACCACAACACGCCCCACAATCGTAACCTGCATAATGCGGATTGTTAATCGTACTCGCTCCATGACCAACTAGATAAACAATAGGAGCAAAATCTTTCACTAGTCCAATGCTTTTAAATACGCCCTCTAAACGCTGAGCCATTTCATCTACCGTGAACCCGATTTGCAAACCATTTTCATGCTTTTTATACTGCTCATGGTCTATCGTCAACTTAGCATATTTATCCATGTGTTGCAAAGACGAAGACGTTGCAGGGCTCATTGTTGGCTTAAATACATTGAAGAATAACTTCACCGCAGAAGAAAAACCTAAGGTTTGAGAAATCAACCATCCACTGTAAAAGTTATTCGACCCCTTGTGGAAGTGAGGATCTTTCGTTTTACGCTTAGTAGCCCCGTATTCTTTAATTAAATAAGTTGGTGTCACTGGGGCAGGACAAACTTTGGTATAAAACTTCCCGTTTTGGGGCTGATAGTAAAATTCGATTCCGAAAAAACCTGGTGTTCCAAAGGTTTCGGCATTCGCATCAAGTATTTCTACATGACGACGAATAGAACACTCTCTATCGTCAATACAAAATAAAGCTTGAAAGCTTCTTTGTTGAGGCTTTGTTGGCGGAGTTTTGCTCATTCCCAACTGTAACCCTGCAAGAGCTTCGTCATAATAAGTCCATTCAAACGCTTCTTGCCATAAATTCAAGACTGTATCTAATTCTCTGATAGGCACATCCGCAAATAAGTCCACCAAGTCTTCTTCAATCGTACTACTTAGTGGTAGCCAATTATCGCCCAAAATGGCATACAAGGCATCCAATTCAAGTAATAATTCAAAAACGATTAAATCATGAGTGGTAATTTTACGGACATCCAACAAGGTGCTTGGTTGATCCTCAATTGCAGAGACAATACCAGACCACCCTTGATGAGAAAATTGCTGATCATAGAGATACTGCTTGTACAATTTCTCATCGCCAACAAGTAGGGCTAACAAATCACTTATTTCGCAGGTGGAATGAAGAAATAATTCTTTTACTTTCTTTGTTTTGAATAGACTCGAAAAGCTACTTCGCTCCATTTCTCTCAAAGAAGTCAAAAAGCTTTTATCTTTTACAGGGAAATGCCAAATAGAAATTCCTTGATCAAGATAACTACATAAAGTTCTAAATAAAGTTGGTTGTACAATCGAATCTAAATCAATACGATACTGTTTTTTCCAATTAGCTCGAAAAGTACCAACTCTAGAAGAAAAAGAGTTATCATACTCTTGCGAAAGCATTTTGTTAATCCATAATGTTTTCTCAGATTCGCCCTTACTCTTAATCACTGTCTGATAAAGAATATCTTCCCGAATACGTCCTTTGGCATACAAGTCTCTGTACTCTTCGAGAGTAAGGGACACTTTATAGCCAAAAATTTCAGAGGCGGTTCGAGTTGCCTTGTAAAAAGGCAAGTGTTGAAAGGCGTGTAAGGTGTTGTGGTGAACAAAATCCTTTAAGGGAGATTGTGCAGGTAAATAGTGTTTTAACCCATGAAGCACTTCATGTTCATCAAACACAGTCTTTTGCATGTTCATTGCTGGAATCATTAATACTTAATCTAGTGGAATTTAGTAAAGTTAGTTCTATCAACAGCTTGACACACAGGATATACGCAAAACCCCGAGGATCATGCAACACTCCTTGTGCCTAAAAGAAAATAGGATTTTATCGAAATGCGACGACATGACGATACACTCAATTGGATACAATTGAGATTACAAAATCAACAAGAAAATCAAATACGGAAATTTTGATACAGCACGAAAAGCTGCTGGGGGGAGTATGAAAGTTCTAAACTATTTCGGAACGAAACTTGTCGTTTAGCTTCATGGAAAAAATAAAATAATAGTGAGTGAGAATGATTATTAACACCCCATATAAAAGAGCTATCTAATTCGTCTTTTGAATCTTTTTCGGTTTCTTCAGTTTCACGAATATCTTCTTCTCCGTGAGAAGAATGCTGTGTATGATGAGCTGCACTTAGATAACATTTTTTACTAATCACACTCGTTCCTTCTCCGCCCAAATCAAATCCGGCAGAGGATGCCACCATTTTCGTAGTGACAACAAGTATGATGAAAAATATGTTAACTAAT
Organism: Flectobacillus sp.; assembly: GCA_023255485.1. Taxonomy (GTDB): domain Bacteria; phylum Bacteroidota; class Bacteroidia; order Cytophagales; family Spirosomataceae; genus JALRIJ01. Next base: position 6,152 of record JALRIJ010000108.1, on the reverse strand, counting down.
TTTTTCAATTTGTCTAGGGACTGATAAATGATTTATTTTAACCAGTTATGCAAGCAAGATTAATGATTAGTTTAGTTATTTCGAAATTTTAAACCCTCTTTTTTTGCAAAAAATGTAAAAATCAGAAAAAGAGCCTAGTATTTAAACAAAAAATACAACTATTAAATTTTATGAATGAAAAAGATGATTGATTATATTTCTTATACATAGGTGAGGTGTAAAAAACGAAGATACATTTGGATATCAATATTACTTCGTTAAAGTAGAAGTATGTTAAACAAAAAAATCACCCCAAGAGGGTGATTTTCTGACGTATATCTTAGATAGTTAAAAGACAATTGCCTGCGGAGACCATTAGCCTCCGACAGACACTGTACACCATTAACCATTTTTATAAACAAAAACTTAAAATTATACAGCAACTTAGCTAAAGAGTAACTGCTTACTATACAATGCTACACTGTGCTATATAAATTTTACGAGCAAATATACCTATTTTAATAAATCTAACAAAACATTTTGCTTTTTTTTTATGAATTTTTAACTTTAGTTAGAAGCTTTTTACAGTTTTCACCGTTTATCAAGTTATTTTTACTATCTTTCCTTTAGAAAAGAGGTTTTCACCAGTGTCGAAAATCATAAATGAGCTATCGTTAAGATTATGAACCCAGTTACCTTAATAAATCCTAAATCAAGTAAACCCAAATACCAACAACTCATTGACTTTGTGGTGTCTTCTATCGAAAGAGGAACGCTAACCCGTGGAGAACAATTACCCTCTATTAATGAAGTGGCTAATAAATTCAACATGGCACGCATGACAGTCACCAAAGCGTATTACGATTTACAAGAAAAAGGATTAATCGTTTCACACCACGGTAAAGGTTTTTATGTAACCAGTACCGATACCCGTAATCAACTCAATATTTTTGTCTTATTTGATTCGCTAACACCCTACAAAGAGGTCATGTATGATGCCCTAGTGAATGGCTTAGGAGAACAAGTTTCTGTTACGATTTCATTTCACAATCATAACTTAAGTGTCTTAGAAAACCTTGTTTTAAATAATCTTGGACATTATAATTATTTTGTCATTATCCCTCATTTTAATCAGGATATTTCAAAAATTTTAGCCCAAATCCCTAAAGAAAAATTATTAATTCTGGATATTGATGCCCCTACCCTTAGTAATGACTATGCCATTATTTGTCAGGATTTTATGCAAAATATCTATCATGGGTTAAGCCAAGCAATTGAGGATATCCAAAAGTATAAGACGTTATCGCTTGTACTGAGTAGTAAAAGCTTTCAATATACCCCAGAAGGTATCATTCAAGGATTTGAGAAGTTTTGTGAAGAATATCAGATTCCTTATGAGGTCATTCCCAATTTTGAGGATGAACAACAATTAGAAGAAAATCATGCTTATTTTGTTTTCCGAGAAAGCGACTTAGTACGCTTTGTCAACTGGACTAACAAAAAAGAATGGAAGTTAGGAAAGCATATTGGTTTACTTTCTTATGATGACACGCCTATCAAGGCATTGCTTGCAGAAGGTATTTCTGTGATTTCTAATAACTTTGAGTTAATGGGTGTTCGGGCTGCTCAAATGATTCTTAACCACGAGAAGGGGCGGATATTCAATGAATCGAACTACATCAAAAGAAAATCGTTATAGCACGTTTATATTTCGAGCGTCGATCAAACAGTTGTTTGACTGACGCTCGCTGTTTACTAAAAGTCGATGTGAACATTCAGCCAACCGCCATCAAAACGGGCACTGAATTTCTTGTAGAAATTAATAGCAGGCTCGTTCCAATCCAAAACTTGCCACATTAATCCTGTACATTGAGTATCTCTTGCCGCCTGAATAGTAGCTTCTAATAACTTCTCTCCTAAGCCTTGTCCACGCATTTTTTCGTTAACGACTAAGTCTTCTAAGTAAATCCGCTTTCCTTTCCACGTCGAATAGCGGTAGTAATACAAGGACATTCCGACGACTTCACCTTCCACCTCTGCGACAATGGTATGATAAACAGGGTTCTCCCCAAAGCCATCTTCCAACATCATTTCAACGGTGTTCGTTACCTGCTCTGGGGCTTTTTCATATTCAGCTAGTTCTTGTACGAGGGCAAACATACTCGGTACATCACTAGCGACGGCTTTTCTAATAATCATGCTTTTATTTATTATTCGTTGTTGACGTAAGCATCCCATTTATTGATTAATGCTACCATATCCTCTGGTACTTCTGAATCGAACTGCATAAATTCTCCTGTTTTAGGATGAATAAAACCCAATGATTTAGCGTGTAATGCTTGACGAGGGCAAATCTTAAAACAGTTTTTCACAAATTGTTCATACTTGGCATAGAGCGTCCCCCGAACAGGTTTATCTCCTCCATAAGTTGAATCATTAAATAACGGATGCCCAATATATTTCATGTGTACCCTAATTTGGTGGGTACGACCTGTTTCTAGGTTACATTGCACCAAGGACACATAACGCAGGCTTTTCAAGACTTTATAATGCGTAACAGCTTCTTTTCCCATCGAACCATCGGGAAAAACAACGGATACTTTTCTATCCTTTAAGCTTCGCCCAATATGCCCTTCAATTCTTCCTTTTTCCTCTTTGGGTTCGCCCCACACAACGGCATAGTAAGTCCGCTCGATGGTATGATCGAAAAACTGTTTGGCAAGGTGTGTCATGGCGTAATCCGTTTTGGCAATCACTAATAAGCCAGAGGTATCTTTATCAATCCGATGGACTAAGCCTGGACGGATTTCCCCATTCCGATGCGTAGGTAAATTCTGAAAGTGATATACCAATGCATTTACTAACGTGCCTTCCCAATGCCCATGAGCAGGATGGACAACCATTCCAAAAGGCTTATTGATTACCATCAATTCATCGTCCTCATAAACGATATTCAAGGGAATATTTTCAGGCATTAAGGTATAGTCTCTTGGCGGATGTGGCAAAGACACCGTAATTACATCAAAAGGTTTTATCTTATAACTTGCCTTTGTCAATCCATCATTTATTTTGATTGCTCCTGTGTCGATACCATTTTGAAGTTTTGTTCTGGTAGCATTAGGTAAGCGAATCATCAAATATTTATCCAAACGAGTCTGCACTTGTCCTTTCTCTACCACCAAACGATGATGTTCATATAAATCATCTTCGTCTTCTTCGTGTTCCTGTTCGCCGTGTTCTAACATGCTGTATTTGTGTTTATTAAACTTCCTGTAGTAAGATTTACAAAAAATCAGCTTTCTCAATAAGAAAAAGCCCATGAATCCTTCTTGATATGTTTGCAAATCTCTTTCATCTTGACATACATTTGCAAAAATAACGAATTTACTGATGATTTCACTCCCACCTTCGCCATTAAGCCTACTTGAGTCGCCACTTCTATCTACCAAGGGAATTCAACTCTACCTCAAACGGGACGATTTATTACATCCAGAGATTTCGGGAAATAAATGGAGAAAACTAAAATATAACCTCATTGATGCCCGTGAGCAAGGTTTTGAATCGCTCGTAACCTTTGGAGGAGCTTATTCCAATCATATTTATGCGACGGCGGCAGCGGGTAAAGTTTTTGGATTTAATACTACAGGAATTATCCGTGGATAGGAACTAAGCTCTTCTTCAAGCCCTACCTTAGCTTTTGCCAAGTCGTGTGGAATGGACTTGCAATTTGTTTCGAGAACTGCTTTTCGAGCTAAAGATGCCCTTATCTCCTCCTTGTCTAATGAGTTCTATGTCATTCCAGAAGGGGGAAGTAGTCATCTTGCCTTAAAAGGTGTACAAGAAATGGTGAATGAAATTTATGAAGAAGTGTACCCCAACTACCTTTGTTCAGCAGTAGGAACAGGTGGCACACTCGCTGGAATTCTCGCTGGCCTCCGTCCTCAGACCAACGCTTTGGGAATCATGGCTTTGAAAGGAGCAACCGAAGGTATTAGGCAGGACATTTTAGCATTAACCAATCAGCAAAACTCATCTAATCTGATACTTAACGATACATTCCATTTTGGTGGTTATGCTAAGAAAACGCCCGAACTCATCCGTTTTATTAAGGATTTTGAGCAACAATTTCCCGATATTCAACTTGAACAAGTGTATACCGGGAAATTGCTCTATGGTATTTTTCAATTAATCAACGATGATTTTTTCCCTAAAGGAAGCACTGTTGTATGCCTTCATACGGGAGGACTTCAAGGACGATGTACTGAATTAGCCTAGTTATAATAACTCGTCAAGATGTTTCTTAATATTATTACACATCGATGTGAGTGGTAAATCGTTTGCATCAATTCCAAAAGGGTTTTCAATTTCTTCAGCAATTAATTCTAAACTAGTCAATACATAAAAAACGAATACTACCACGGGCACGCTTAAATATCCCAATGAAAAGCCATTCCCTAAGGGTAAAGTCATGACATAGAAAAAAATAAACTTCTTCAAAAAGACCGAGTACGAGAATGGGATAGGCGTGTTCTTGATACGCTCACAAGCTCCACAAATATCGGTAAATGAACGTAGTTCTTCATTTAAGTACAAGATTTGCTCTCCTGAAAAGACTCCTGCCTGATGAAGTTCGTGTGTTTTTACGAATAGCAATTTGGCGATCTGATTAGGCTTATGCATTGCCATATCAACAGTGAATTTCGATACGAACAGGTCATGCTCTTTATGATGTCCTCTCAAATGATTTTTCAAGGCAAAAGCATATTCAACAATTAATTGTTTAAAATACGTTCTACTTGCTACATCATCTGCTGGTAACATGGCCGTTAGTTTTAGAGCGAGGTTACGTGTACTGTTGATGAGCCCACCCCAAAGTCGTCGTCCCTCCCACCAGCGGTCATACGCTGTATTAGTTCTAAATACCAATAACATCGAAATCACAAAGCCCAACAGGCTGTGCATCGTGGTAATATTTTTAAGATGATGGTCTTCAGCTAAGTGCAGTACGTCTAATTCTACGTACACTACCAATGCTACATAAACAGCAATTGCAAGTAGCATTGGGAACAGCTTCCGTACAGTATCAGCCTTATGCAATTTAAAAATAAACGTAAACCAATTTTTCGGGTTATAAGCAATCATAAGTTATTCTCTCTCTTCTAAAATTTTAGCCAATACTTTCGCATCTTCATCATACGCTGTTTCGGCTGCGATAAACTCATAACTAGGCAAAATTTCTTTAACGATTACTTTTGCATCCGCTTGATGCCCTAACTTATCCAATAAAATCGCTTTGTTGTATTTATAAATTCGCTCTGGGTACACTCGTTCAAACCAGCCGCTTTGAGCCTGTATACCTTCCAACAACTGTAAGCAAATTTCGTAATCATTCAATCGAGTTTCTAATTCGGGTAACAATTGGACAATTTTAGCAAAAAGTACTCCTGTAAATTGAAAATCGGCAAAACGATCTTTGCTCGCTATTACTTCCGTTAGTTGTTTCTTTGTAGCAGCTACATCTCCGTTCTCGAGTGCATAAATTGCTTTTAAAATAGCTAAGTCACGAGAGCCATAGCTTACTTTTTCGGCATATAAAGACAACTCATTAATCATTGCCTCATTTTTAGTTTTTCCAGCATTTCTAGCACAAGCCACCAACACATTAAATACTTCTGTTCTTGCCTGACTACCTTTGGGTCTATACTGGTTTTCAGAACATAAGGTATAGGCCAACTCAGGTTTAGCCAATAAATATAAAAAGTTATAACTCGACCATGTATAATCGGCTGGAGTCTTTGTAGAAGCATTAAAATTACGCAAAGATTCTGATTCTAAATTTCGCAGTCCATTAGGCTCCGTAATTGCTTCTTGCAAAAGGGTTAAAAAAGAATCCTTACTTGTTTCTCCAATACGCAATTTACGAAGTTCGCCTGTGGGCGTTACCACCAGAAAAGCGGGTACGTCAAAAAGACCAAATTTTTGAGCTAAAGCAACAGCCTCTGCCCCATTGGAATCTAAACGGAGTACGACAAAATGCTGGTCGGCATAATTTGTGATGCTCGAATCACTTAGTACTGTCAATTCCATTCGTTTACTAGCCCCGCTCCAAGTGCTTGCTAGCTCGACTAATACTAGTTTATTACTTTTTTGAGCAGCATCAAGAGCTTCTTGAT
>JALRIJ010000107.1 GCA_023255485.1 Flectobacillus sp. | reverse complement strand
GACCTGTCGCAGCAATTTCTTTACTCGTAATAACATCCACAGGAACAGGCGTTTCGATATTCGTTCTTGCCTGAGACGAACGAGAACCGATCACCACTACTTCTACCAAGTTTTGTCCATCAGATTTTAGTTTAACATCTAAACTTGTTTGCGTACCTACTTTAAGTTCCTGTCTTTCGTATCCGACAAAAGAAATAAGTAATACGTCTTCTGGCTTAACGGAGATGGTGAAGCCACCTTCTGCGTTCGAAGTGGTTCCTTTTTGAGTTCCTTTAATTAAAACAGATGCACCAGCTAATGGAGAACTGTCTTTACCATCCGTAATTTTACCTAAAATACTACGTTGTTGAGCGAAAGTTCCCCCCAGTGTAAGCGTGAAAAATGAGAGGATTAATAAAATTTGTTTCATACGGTTGTTGATTAAGTTGTGGTATAAAGTGGATAAGATGAATACAATCTTGTGTCTTCACTGATTGAAGATAGAAACAAAATTGAACAAACCTACAGCGTACATTAATTTAATTTTAAAAAAATAATACAATTTATTCAAAATTAAACGAAACATATTTTTATTTATACTAAACCCATACAACCACCTTTAATAGACACAAAAATTATCAAAAAATGCATCTCAAATCAAAAATTAAAAATTGCATTTTTAATAAAAATAGGTTTCATTTTAAGTCAAAATTGGAAATAAAAATGAAATAATCTAAAAAATAAGTTTTAAAAAATACTCATACTTAAAATATTTTTGTATAAGTATTAATACTAAGATTATTTTAAAACAAAAATGCAATAGTAGTACATAATGATTTGGACTTCATAAATAGGAATTCTATTATTCAAAAACGACTTAACAATTAAAGACAACAATATTAAAATAATTATATTTTACATCAAACGACTATGATATGAAATTTACTAAAATTAACCCTTAACAACCATAGTGACGTTTAACACAACTATGCCTTACATACGAAAAGTCTAAACGTAATTTGTAGAAGTCGTCTAACATTTCGAGTCATATTATTTTGAAGAATAGTTGGAAATAATCAAAAAAATAATCATAACTTTGCGGACAAGATATTTAAACGACTTACAAAAAAGTCCATACTACCATGAAGCTAAGACAAATTTTCTGCTAATTACTCCTCTCTCGGCTCTGCAAAATCCTGTCTTCATGGATATTGCCCTCCGAAAGGGCAGTCTCAGATTTCAATCATTTTTTATGCTGTTTATGCAACCACACTCCTCACAAGTGCTGGTTTCTGTTAGGCTATTCCTCAACGAATTCCGAAGGCTTTGGCATAAGCAAAGTACATTTTTACCAACATGAGCAATACACAACCACCCAAAATAAATATCAACCGAGAGGAGATTAATCAGAAGAAGCAACGCCTAGAACAGATTAAGCTTGAACTCAAACAAGAATTCATTGGTATTGACTATATCATTGAAGAATTAATCAACTATATCCAGATTTGGTACTTAATGCCCCAAATCTTGAGTCGCCCTGTCATTATTAACCTATGGGGCATGACAGGTGTTGGCAAGACTGATTTAATTCGAAAACTGATTAAGAAGTTAGAGTATCAAGATCGTTTTGTTGAAATAGAACTTTCCAACGGCGAAAGCTCTTGGAATTCGACGGTTTCATCCATACTTGAGTCGAATAATATTAACGATGGGAAACCCTCTGTCATTTTATTCGATGAAATTCAACGGTTTTATACCATTGACCCCGAAGGAAAAACCGTAGCCAATACCCGATTTACCGATTTTTGGGAACTATTGTCCGACGGTCGACTAGCCAAAAAAGATGCAAAAGAAGCCATTGATGAATATTTTCAACGGTACATGTATGCCAATAAGCAACGCCAAAAACGTAAGAACAAACCCATAGAACCAACCAACCCTGCCGAACCTGTAGAAGAAGAGGATACTACGGTAGGACTTTGGGAGGCGAGTAGCTTAAAAAAACTCTTTGAAATTGATTCGGATATCCTTGAGATTGCCGACATGAAAGAAGAGGATATGGTACGCCTTATTCAACAAAGTCGAGATAAAAAAAGAGTTTATGAGCCCATTAATCACTCACAAACCTTACTGATTATCAGCGGTAATTTGGATGAAGCGTACTCGATGTCTAACGAAACGGAACAAGCCGATGTAGATGCGGATATCTTTAGGGCTTATACCGAAAAAATTACGATTATCGACATTAAAAAGGCACTGTCTCGTAAGTTCAAACCCGAACAGGTGGCTCGTTTTGGGAACATTCATTTGATTTATAAATCGTTACGAAGAGCAGACTTTGAAAACTTGATTGACACTGAAATTGCTAAAATTATTAAGAAAAATAAGGAGCATTTTGGCATTGATATTGAAATTTCAAAGGCATTAAATACGCTAATTTACCAAAATGGGGTATTTCCCGTACAAGGTGTTCGTCCTGTTTTCTCAAGTATTACCGACATTATTGAAGCCAACTTGTCTACCTTCATTTTTGAGGCATTCATGGATAATTTGATGTTCATCAAAATGGATTATGATACCGAGAAACAGGAATTGATTGGCAATTTGGCAGAAAAAAGAGAAATTCGGATTCCTTATATTGGCAAGATTGACCAAATCAGAAAGGATAACACCGAGGCAATGGTCGCTAACATTTCTGTTCACGAAGCAGGTCATGCCCTTGTTTATGGTATCTTGTTTGGACTTGCACCTTTGCAACTAAAGTCAAGAATTTCGACTAACTATGCTAGTGGCTTTAATTTCCCGCATCAAATTCACTTTACTAAGGAAAATATGCTTCAAAAAGTAAAAGTGTATTTGGCAGGAAATATTGCAGAAGAATTAGTTTTCGGAGAGAAGCATCTGACCATTTCGGGCTCGTTCGATAATGAAGATGCCACCTGCTTAGTAATCGATTATTTACGCAAATATGCGTTTGATGATAATTTTAAAGCCTACTACGCTCTGGGAGGCCCTTACACGATGGACTCCTCAGTTACGGATTGGTTTACCGAAAAAATGATTCGCAACCTTGGAGATGAAGTAAGACAATTATTGAGTGAGAACCTTAACTTCTTAGTAACTTTGGCGAAGGAACTTTCCCAAAAAGGAAGCCTAAAACCCGAAGAAGTAGCCTTAATTTCTCAGCAATTTGGTCATAACTTTGAAGTTAAGAACGAAAACTACTTTATGATTGTTGACTACGATAAGCAATTAAACGCTTTCGACTCGTTGAAAGAAATTCCTCAAAATACCCCTAAGTCTTTTAGTTTATAAGCCTTAATTCAGGTAAAAACTTCTAGCATTAATCACATTATTCATTAAAATTAATGCGGTATCGTTCACAAAACTAACCGCTCTACTATATGTACAGTACTAACGAAGACAAAGAAACCGCCGTCTTGGTAGCGGTTCAAACACAAAAACAATCGGTCGAACAAACAAAAGAATACCTAGACGAACTGGCATTCTTGGCTGATACCTCGGGCATTAATACCCTTTATACTTTTACCCAAAAACTAGACAAACCCGATAACAGAACGTATGTCGGCAAGGGTAAAATGCAAGACATTTTAATGTACGTCATTGATAATGAAGTGGATATGGTCATTTATGATGATGAACTCTCTCCTATTCAGATTCGTAACATTGAAGCAGAGTTTACCAAATTCGGAAAAGAAGTAAAAGTACTTGACCGTAGTTTATTGATTCTGAACATCTTTGCGATGCGAGCACAAACAGTTCAAGCAAAAACACAGGTTGAATTGGCTCAGCAGCAATACATTTTACCACGTTTGACTCGTATGTGGTCGCACCTTAGCAAGCAACGTGGTGGTGTGGGTATGCGTGGCCCTGGGGAAAAAGAATTGGAAACTGACCGTCGTACAGCCAAAGACCGTATCTCGTATTTAAAAGAGAAATTACGTGCCATTGATAAGCAAACGGTTACGCAACGCAAGAGTCGTGACCGCATGGTGCGTGTTTCCTTGGTGGGTTATACCAACGTTGGAAAATCTACCTTGATGCGTCGTTTGGCAAAAGCCGATGTTTTTGCAGAAAACAAATTATTTGCTACCGTTGATTCTACCGTTCGTAAAGTAACGATTGAGAACATTCCATTCTTACTTTCTGATACCGTAGGATTCATCCGTAAATTGCCTACGATGTTGATTGAATCCTTCAAATCGACCTTAGATGAAGTACGTGAAGCAGATATTTTGATGCACGTAATTGACATTTCACACCCGAACTATCAAGAACATATCGACGTGGTAAATGCTACGTTGACAGAAATTGGAGCAGCAGATAAGCCTACGATTTTGGTATTCAACAAAATTGATATGTTCGATACCAACGAGGTTCGTATTTTAGAAGACTGGGAAGACCCAGAGGATCAGCCAATTAACCAAGCAATCAAAATTCAACGAGTAACTGAATTTTTGAAGAATTCGTATTTACATACGCATTTGCCCAAAACAGTCTTTATTTCGGCAGAGCACAAAGAAAACATTCACGACCTCCGCAGTGTGATGGTCGAAATGATTCAGGAACGTCACATTCAGATTTTCCCGAACTGGTTGCCAGAAAACGCTCCTGTAAAGTATGAGGATGAGTAAAAATTTAGCAGAAATTGGCTAAAATAAACAATTGGAAAATCCATGTTTTTTTTAGACTTTTGCAAAACCTCTTTCAAATACTGGAAAGAGAAGGCATCGTAGTTCAACGGATAGAATAGACGTTTCCTAAACGTTAGATGCGGGTTCGATTCCCGCCGAAGCCACCACCATAAACGAACGCTTAACTGATAAAATCGGTTAGGCGTTTTTTTATATCTCTTCAATACTGAATTTTAGTCTATACATCCTCCTGTGTAAAGGACACATTTTCTGTCTGTGTCGAAGCAGTACAAAAGTCTCTAAACTTTCTTATAACTATGCAGTCTAATACCTGTTCAATCAACTTGTAATAAATCCAACTAAAACACAATAATCTTTATGAAACATTTACTCATCCTACTCCTCTTGCTTATTTCAAGTGTCTCGGCAACCTTCGCCCAACGATTTAAAGTCTCTGGAATAATTGTCGATGAAAAAAAACAGCCCGTTATTGGAGCTCACATAACTCTTACGACCACCTCCACCAATAAAATGGATGGCTATGCCGTAACAGACATAAAAGGAGCATTCACAATCGACCGTATGTTGCCTCAAGGCTTTTTATTCAAAGCTACTTTTATCGGTTATGAAGACTTTGTTGCTAAAATTGATCTTTCGGCCAATAAAGATTTGAACATGGATACCCTGCAATTCCGAGTAAGCTCGACCCAACTAACAGAGGTGGAGGTAAAAGCTAGAATGGCAACCGCTGTGCAAAAAGGCGATACACTCCAATTTAATGCAGGTGCTTTCAAGGTAAATGCTGATGCTGTGGCGGGTGATTTACTGTCTAAAATCCCAGGAATTACGAACGAAAATGGGGTTGTCAAAGCACACGGAGAAGTCATCAAAGAAATCCTAGTGGATGGTAAGCAGTTTTTTGGTGACGATGTCAGTATCGCACTTAAAAATTTACCTGCAGAGATTTTAGATAAAATCGAGATTTATGACAAGCAAAGTGAGCAGTCTCAGTTTACAGGTTTTAACGATGGGAACACGTCTAAAACGATTAATTTAGTAACTCGTCAAGACCGCCGAAATGGAAAGTTTGGTAGAGCCTCCGCAGGGTATGGAACGGATGGAACATACAGTAGTAACCTCAACTACAATCAATTTAAGGGTAATCGTCGTATTTCAGTCATCGGAATGAGTAACAACATCAACCAACAAAACTTTGGTATGCAAGATGTTGGTGGTGGAGCAGGTAATAACCGTGGCGGCGGGGCTTCTTTCGGTCAATCAAGCGGAATTAATACCTCCAACGCACTTGGCTTTAACTATACAGATAACTGGGGCAAAAAAGTGACTGTCCGTGGAAGTTATTTCTTTAACAAAACAGCCACAGATAATTATAGAACATCGCAACGTCAATACTTTCTAACAAACGGTACCAATCAGTTTTATAAGGATACCACCGCAAGTGGAAGTGTAAACTTCAACCATAGAGTTAATTTGCGTTTAGAATATACCATTGATGCCAATAACAGTATTTTATTCACCCCACGTTTAAGCTGGCAAACTACCAACTCAGGTTCTGCATCAATGAGTCAAAATACGTTAGCAGATGCCTTATTAAACAAATCTAGTAATTCAAGTGGTTCTAACAGCAATAGTTACAACTATGGTAATACACTCTTGTATCGTCATAAATTTGCAAAAAAAGGAAGAACTGTTTCCTTAGAATTAGGGTCAACAATTACAAACCGAGAAAGCCTTTCGTCGTTATATTCCCTCAACTCGTTTTATGGAACAACCAACACGCAGAGAATCACGAATCAACAAACGGCTAGTCCTACCAATAGTTATCAGTTAAGTAGTAATTTAACCTATTCAGAGCCTATCGGAACAAAGTCGATGTTACAATTGAGTTATAATGTGGGCTATAACAACAACCAATCGACTCGAACCGTAAATAAATTTAATGCCACGGCAGAAACGTATGACATACTGGACTCTTTGTTAAGCAATAAATTTGATAACGATTATATTACTAATCGCTTGGGGGCAAGTTATAATATTTTGGCAGGAGAAAAATTACGTTTAATGAGTAATCTTTCTTATCAAATTGCTGATTTAAGAGGTCAACAATTATTCCCTAAAACGAACTCGACCAATCGTGTATTTACGAATTTAATGCCGATGTTGATGTTAGATTACAAATTGACAAATGAGAAAAAGTTACGGTTAACCTATCGTACAACTACGCAAGCTCCGTCAATTTCGCAGTTACAAAACGTCGTTAACAACTCCAATCCGTTGGTGTTAAGTGCAGGTAATCCCAACCTTCAACAGGAATTTGGACATAGTTTAAGTACTCGTTATACGTACACGAACCCACTTAAAGCAACAAGTTTCGTGGCTGTGTTGTCGGGAGATTATACACTACATCCTATCGGAAGTGCAACCTATATTGCCGAACAAGCAACAACCATCGACGGGATTGACTTAGGTAAAGGAGCTCAATTGACACGTCCTGTCAACTTAGAAAACTCCTTGAGTAGCCGTTTTTTTGTAACAGCGGGTATTCCTGTCAAATCGCTTAAAAGTAATATCAACCTCAATACGGGCTTAGGCTATACTCGTTCACCAGGTTTAATTAATAACCAAGTCAACTTTAGCAACAACTCCAGCTTGAGTCAAGGAATTATCATTGGTAGTAACATTAGTGAAAAAATTGATTTTACCGTTAGCTATACCTTTAATTACAACAACGTAGAGAACAGTTTACGTCCACAATTGAACAATAAATACTATAATCAAACAGCATCGCTTAGAGGTAATTTTGTTTTGGGGAAAGGCTTTGTCTATCAAACCGATTTAAACTACCAAGCTTACACTGGTTTAGCGGCCTCATACAATCAAGAATTTACGCTTTGGAACATGAGTTTGGCGAAAAAAATGTTGAAAAAACAAGCAGGAGAGCTAAAACTGACGGTTTTTGACTTACTAAAACAAAATACAAGCATCGTTCGTAATACCACGGCTAGTTATTTAGAGGATGTAAACTCGCTTGTTTTAAAACAGTATTTCATGCTGACATTTACGTACTCCCTTCGTGCTTTTGGTATGCCTAATAGCAACAGACCAAGAAATAACAACAACGGCTTCGATAGTCCAGAAGATGGTGGAAGACAACGTGGTGGTGGCTTTGGAGGCGGAAACGGCGGCGGTTTTGGTGGTGGTGGTTTTGGCGGTGGAAGAGACAACTAAGACCCTCTTTTTAGAATGTTGGATGTTGGTTTTTTAATTTTGAATGGTTCGTAGATGATAAATAGTATTTCAGAAAGACGACAAACCAACTCACATAAGGATTTAATAAACAATATATTAAATTCAAAATCCAACATCTAAAATCCAAAATTCATCACTATCCATAACAGTTCTTTGTCTCAAAAATGCTAATTTGCTCAAAACAATCTAACAGCACAACATGAAAAGAAGTATTTATACCCTTGCATTTAGTCTTATGACGACCCTTGCTATGGCTCAAGAAATGCCCCTTTATCCAAGTGGTGTTCCGAACACGACACACGCACCCAATACGGAAAACAGAAGTACAGATGCCAATGGTGCAGAGCGAATTATGGAGGTGTCTGTTCCTACCATTACGGCTTATCCAGCCCCTGCCAACAACAACACAGGAACGGCTGTTATTATTTGTCCTGGGGGAGGTTATCGCTTATTGTCTTCTACTAAAGAAGGCTCAGACGTGGCCAAGGAGTTTAATAAAATAGGTATCTCAGCTTTCGTCTTGAAATACCGTATCCCGAGCGATAAAGCTCAACCAAATAAAACAATCGCTCCTTTGCAAGATGCTCAAGAAGCCATCAGAATGGTGAGAAAAGAGGCTAAAAAATACGGTATCAATCCTAATCGTGTTGGTATCATGGGCTTTTCAGCAGGAGGACACCTTGCTTCTACTGCTGTAACACACTTAAAACCAGTAGTCGGCACGAGTGACACAACCAGCGTTCGTCCAGATTTTGGGATGTTAATTTATCCTGTTATTACCATGAAAGATTTCACCCATCAGGGTTCAAAAGACAATTTATTGGGCAAAAATCCAAGTCAAGAAGCGATTGACTTATATTCTAACGAAAACCAAGTAAGTACTCAAACTCCTCCTGTGATATTGGTACATGCAGGTGACGACAAGGCTGTGCCTGTTAAAAACTCACTTGTTTTTTATGAGGCTTGTCTTAAGAATAACGTCCCTGCTCAGCTCTTGATTTATCCGAAAGGCGGCCATGGTTTTGGACTAAACAACAAAACAACACCCGATAAATGGATGGACTCTGTAAAAAATTGGATTGACTCTTTGGGCTTTCTGAAAAAATAAATACGGTACATTCAACGTTATCACAAGGCGAGTAATTTATTTTGCTCGCCTTTTTTATGATATTATCAAGGTTTCTCCATTGGTCTTTGATATTCGTTGGAAATTAGAATAATTTTACGGAAAACATTACAACATCTAGTCAAAATGAAAAAACACGCACTCTTTCTAAGCTTAGTCATTTTTGGTTCTATTCTTTTGTTTTCTTGTACAGACGACATTAAGCCTGATGTAACCGCTACCGGTGGAACAACAGGAGGTACTACAGGAGGTACTACGGCTTCTGCCTCCATTTCGGGTAAATGGAACATGACGGGTATGAGTACGATTACCGACAAAAAGACGTACACTTCAACCACAAGTGAAATAATTGCAGGAATCAAACAAGACTCTATCGACCTTGCAAAAAGTGGAGGAGCACTTGTTTTTAGTCCATCAAACGTGAACCTATTGCTCAAAAGCGCCTACAACTTTGAATTTAAATCCGATAGCACTTATGTAACCACACTAGATAAAGGAAAATGGAGTTTATCGGCTGACAAAAAGACAATAAAAATAACATCAAGCACGGGTAAGTCAAGTACTTTTGAAGTGATTAGCAATACGTCAACCAGCTTGCAATTAGGTATGAAAAAATTCACAAGAGCCACCACTGCTGACAAATATAGCCCTTCTGATTTCACCTATTTTCTAGATGCAATTTTTGGTGTTTATGGAATATATGGGCCAAAACCAAGTGAAGCCGAAATTGATGCCTTTCTTTCGTATCAAGGAACATTCAATTATACAAAATAGACAACAAGCAATGCTGTCCAATTTGGGCAGCATTTTTCATTAAAGCCGTTTAAAACGGCAACCAATGTTCGTAATAGTTCTCACAACATCGTAAAAGAAAATTCGTTTAATAGTAAAACAGCAACGCCACTATAGTTAAAATGACAGAAAACGCACGTACCCTAGCAATAGCACTTTTGTTGTCAGCTTTTTTATTTTCTTGTTCTGACAATATTAATCCTGATATAACAGGAGGTTCTAGCACGAACACTGGTGGGACTACTGGAGGGACTACAACCAATACAAATATCGTTGGTAAATGGAAATTAACAGGAATTACCACAAACATTGACAACAAAACATACACAGCTAGCACAAACCAAATTATTGACGGACTCGTTAAAGACTCGATTCAAGCCAAAACAGACCTCTCAAATGGTTTAGTTATTGACCCATCGGGTAT
>JALRIJ010000106.1 GCA_023255485.1 Flectobacillus sp. | reverse complement strand
CACGATTTCCTCTAAGCTGGTATTCTTCAATGAAAAACGGAATCAGCTCCCCTTTCACATCTAAGAAAACACTTTCTAGGTCTTCATAATCTTCTGGATAGTCAACATCTAACCAGAGTATTACTTCTCCTTTTACACCATGTGTTTTGGTTATTTTACCTAGTTCGTAACAATTGTCCTTAGTCATAACGATAAAAAAGCATTTAGGTCACACCTAATTTGCAAAAATTCGATTGATATAAATAAAAAAATGATACAAATCTATTACAAGAACAGATTTGTACCATTTCAAAAGCTTTTTTTTCAAAATTACTCAGCTGATTCTGTAGCTTCAGAAGCCTCTTCAGAAGCTTCTTCTTGAGCTGGAGCTTCTTCAACTGTGTTTTTCTTAAGAATTGCAGCAGCACGAGCAGCATTGAATTCAATTTCTTTTGCAAGACGAGCAGCTTTTTCAGCAGCACGTGAAGCATCCAATGAATCTGCAGCACCTGATATTTTAGTATCTTTTGTAGCTTTCCACTCTGCGAACTTAGCGTCAGCAGCGTCTTGGCTAATTGCTCCTTTGTTAACACCTACTTGTAAGTGTTTCTTAAGTAATACGCCTTTCAATGACAAGATAGAACGAGTGGTATCCGTAGGTTGCGCTCCGTTCATTACCCATTTGAATGCTTTATCTTCGTTTAAAAGGATAGTAGCAGGGTTTACGTTCGGATTGTAAGTCCCGATTTTTTCGATAAATTTACCGTCACGAGGAGATCTAGCATCTGCAACAACGATGTCGTACATAGCTAACTTCTTACGTCCACGACGTGCTAATCTAATTTTAACAGCCATTATTCTACGATTTAGTGAAGGAACCCGTCCTTCGGTTATGGTATTTGTAAATTGGAGTGCAAAGATAATGAAAAATAGGCACTTGGCAATTAGGTTTAGGAAAAATTATTTAGATTTTATCAATTATATTCCATAAACCTTAAATATTGCCGTACCTTTGTCATTGAAAATGGTCGTCTTATCGCCTCTGCTCGCAGGGGAGGAAAGTCTGGACAGCGTAGAGCATCATGCTTCCTAACGGGAAGGCACGTATTTGGCGACGAATCCGTGACAGCTAGTGCCACAGAAAATTACCGCCTGCAAAGGTAAGGGTGAAAAGGTAGAGTAAGAGCCTACCGCTTTAATGGCGACATTAAGGGCATAGGTAAACCTCATGAGATGAAAGACCAAATAGGTCGGCAAGCAAAGGCGTAAGCCAATGTAAAGGGCTGCTCGTTCGTGCCGACGGGTAGGTTGATAGAGCGTATCGGTGACGATACGTCGAGATAAATGATAAGACGGTTTTTAGCAATAAAAACTGACAGAATCCGGCTTATAGACCATTTTTATTTTTAAGCTTATTTGATGTACAAGAGTTAATCTAGTACACCAAATAAGCTTTTTTATTTACTCTAGGTTTCTATAAACCATCCACTTTTACATTCAATTTACCCGAAGCATTAATTACTGCTATAATCGAGTTGGGAGTCATGTACACTTTATCGGGACTTAAATCGGTCAGGTTTCCACTCATAGCTACCCCTTTCGAAACTGTCTTATTCAAATTCGCTTGCACTTGTTTCTTCATTTCATCCACTTGTCCTGCAATGTTGAAGGTCAGTGCTTGTTGCATATTTTTTGCAAACACGCCTTGGAACATCCAATTGGCTGTTCTTAACAGGAGGTTACGGGTATCTAAATCGTAATCAAAGTTTTCAAGATAGATAGACTTCGTTACAGGATTATAAGTCGGCACGCCTTTGAAATATACACTCCCATTGATACTTCCTTTCAAGCCTGCTTTGATAACCATTTTATCGGCTTGTCCATAAATATCAATATCTGTCACTTGTACATTGTACTTTCCATCTTTGAAGGAAAAGTTTTGTCCTATCAGCGTATCTGCGGTCAATTTAGCAGCTTCGTTATGAGGGATTTCAGCAATAATTCCTACTTTAAACTCATCAGGAACACTTTGTACAATTTTTAAATCAGGGATGGTTGTCGCTAAGTTCACTACTGGCTTCGCCCCTGTCACTGTTTCTGTATAGGCTTTAATAACGATGCTCGATTTGATACGATTATTAATTGTAGTGAGCGGAGTCATCTGTAACTCAACAGGGGTTACTTTTAGCCACGTTCTGTATTTGTCCGAAAGCATATAGGGTTGCATAGCCGTATTCCACGCTTGTAAGACATACTTTTTGATGTCAATGTTTTTCTTAACCGCATCGTCTAGTGCCTTTAAAATCGCATCTTGTTTAGAATTTAATGCTCTTTCTACCAAACCTGCTACCGAAATTTCAATACCTGCCAAACGCACGGTTGGTTTTTTCACCCATTCATATCCCATCGGAAAAGACTGTACATTTGCCTGCCAATCTGAGGTAAGAGCAAAACGAGTTCCAAACTTTACATTCAAGTCAAATTGTAATTCTTGAGGTGGAATACTCATTCCCATTACTTTATAGCCCACTCTTGTCCATATTTTCAAAGGAACATTGAAGGTAAAAGCATCTTCTTTGGGTGTTACCACAATATTTTCCCGCTTCCACACTTTACACATGAAGTTGTCGGAATTGTTATCGTCCATGCTATTGTCTTCAAAGACTAAATCTTTGACATTCGCATTAATTTGTCGTTCGACATCCGCCATGGTAATCTCAAAAGGAATCCCAATGGTTGAAAGGTATTTTTCCACTTGCTTGCCATTATTGGTGTACGATTCTTTTGGTGCTACTGGGTTAGTAGTGGTAGCAGTCGTTGTACTTTTTGAACCAGCACAGGCCTGCAACATAAAACCAATCGAAGCAACACAAATCACTCTTTTTAGAAGTAACATTAGAAAATGGGGTTTTGTATCTAAAATTAAATAATGCTTTCGCAACACTAGCTCGAAAACGATAAGTTCATTAAAATATTACTTAATTTTTACTTTCGTAGCTCCGTAACCGAACTTTTCTTTTTGAGCATCCTCGTAATATTTCACGTTTTTATGACCAGAAAGACGCTTGTGAAGTTCATTTCTCAACGTACCATTTCCGACCCCATGAATAAATACGATTTCGTCCATACCATTAGCTACTGCGGCTTCAAACTTGCGTTCAAAGGTTGTTAATTGCAATTCCAACATTTGACGGTTGGACATCGTTGAATGCTCACTAGTCAATTCTTCAATATGTAAATCAACTGATTGAGATGGCTTTGTTGGTAACTTCAAGGGTTCAAGCTTCTCCTGCTTGTCAAACATCTTCTCGATGATTTTATCTGGCTCAATCTTTACTGGTGTAACGGCATCCTCGGCATCCAACTGAAATAAATGAGCATCTTTGTTCAACAACGGAGCTTTTTGGATATTTTTAAAGAACGTAGTTACTCTAAATTTCAGTTTTTTCACCAACGGTTCTTTTAAATTCATAAAAGCCAAACGGAAGAAAAAAGCCTGAAACGTAAATGTACCCCATTGTTCAAAATCTTTCACTAACACATCTTGTACTTTGATATGTGTTTTGGGTTTTAATACCCCCGATGCCAAACCTTTGTGATGCGGGTCAGTTCCAACTGACAGCATAAAAGGCAATTCCCAATCCGTATTGTTAATTAAATATTGAGCAAGTTCTCTGTCATTTAATGGAACAAAAGCCATGTATAGCCCTTTATTTGCCAAAATTTCGGGTGCTGTGGAATTGCCCGTAAACGTTCTTGCTTGTCCTAAATCACGCTGAGGAGCAAAGGTTTGCGTCGCTACTTTTCCAGTATTAAATACTTTTTTCTCTAACTCATTAATCAAGACAGCTTCTGAGCGTTGAACAGGAATTTTAAAACCATCTTCAATCTCTACTTCAATACAGTTATTGGGTAATAACTTTGTAATAATCCCCTCTTCACGCCCGTGTACGAGCCTTACTTTATCGCCAATATTCATAATTCCGTTTTTTATGTTGTTGCAAGCAAAGTTAAGGACTGCATTGCCAATTCGCAAAGAAGAATAATTTGTTAAAAATAATCAGATGATATTCTAACAAGCGTTTCCAATTCGGGAGCTAATTATTTCCTTAATTTTAGGTAATCCGAATAAGTTAGCAGACAAAATAACTATAAAAATTTGTGCAAAACTTTATTTTATCGTTATTTTACAGGCAGGTTCATACACTTATTATTGTACATAAAAACAGAAAGCAGTAGTCATGGAAAAAACGGGCGAAATCCTACTTTATCAGGCCGAAGACGGTCAAACAACATTGGATGTTCAATTAGAAAAAGATACGGTTTGGCTTACACAAGCACAAATGGCAGACTTATTTGATTTAGATCGAAGTGTTATGACAAAGCACATTCGCAATATCTTCAAAAGTGAAGAACTAGAAGAGAATTCAGTATGTGCAATTTATGCACATACTGCCAATGATGGAAAAAAGTACAAAACTAAGTTTTACAATTTAGACATGATTTTGTCGGTTGGCTATCGAGCCAACTCCAAGAAAGCCACCCAATTCAGAATTTGGGCAAATAAAATTCTAAAACAGTATCTCATTAAAGGTTATGCGATACAAGATAAAATTAAGGTCGAGCAGTACGAAAATTTACGGCAAACGGTTAGCTTATTGGCGAATGTGTTAGAACGTAAAGAATTGTCTGCCGATGAGGCTACAGGCTTACTAAAAGTCGTAACGGACTTTGCTTATGCCTTGGATGTATTAGACAAATATGACCATCAGGTACTAAATATTGAGAATACTTCTACGGAGCAGTACTTTACCATTACCTATTCAGAAGCAATGGAAGCAATCAGAAGCTTAGGGAGTAAGTTTGGTAGTAGTACACTCTTTGGAAACGAAAAAGACAACTCTTTCAAAGGCTCAATTGCTACGATTTACCAGTCATTTGGAGGGGTTGACTTATATCCAAGTGTGGAAGAAAAAGCGGCTAATTTGCTGTACTTCGTCGTTAAAAATCACTCGTTTAGTGATGGCAATAAACGCATTGCAGCTTTCTTATTTGTCTGGTTTTTAGAGCGGAACAAGTTACTTTACACCCCAACAGGTAGCAAACGAATTGCAGACAATGCCCTTGTTGCTTTAACGCTAATGATTGCCGAAAGTAAACCCGATGAAAAAGATATGATGGTACGAGTTGTGGTCAGTTTGATTAACGGAAATAATTAAGATAAGTGCGTACAGGGAAGTGCTAAGAATCTTTTATCTTGGAAGAATTATGAATCATTTTTCCAAATAAACGCTTATGAAAAAACTACTTGTTTTAATTATTTTATGCTTCAGCTTTTATGTCCCCTCTGCTACGAGTCAAACCGAAAAAACGGTGGATATAGCTGTTGATTTCTCGAAAAAGGGAAAAAAATATCGTCCGATCTGGACATGGTTTGGTTATGATGAACCAAACTACACCTATATGAAAGATGGGAAAAAATTACTATCAGACATTGCTACTTTTGCCAAACAACCTGTCTATGTACGAGCTCATAACTTGTTGAGTACGGGCGATGGAACACCTGCCTTAAAATGGGGTTCGACCAATGCATACACAGAAGATGCTCAAGGAAATCCTATTTACCAATGGAATATTGTGGACAGTATTTTTGACACGTATGTTCAACGCAAAATGAAGCCTTTAGTCCAAATTGGTTTCATGCCTAAAGCCTTATCTACGCATCCAGAACCGTATCAACACGCTTGGAAACCAGGGATTTCTTATCGTGAAATTGAAACAGGTTGGGCATACCCACCAAACGACTATAAGAAATGGGGTAATTTAGCATACGAGTGGACCAAGCACTGTGTGGAACGTTACGGGAAAGCGGAGGTAGAATCGTGGTATTGGGAAGTTTGGAATGAACCTGATGGAGTCTATTGGAAAGGGTCGTGGGAGGATTTCTATAAACTCTATGATTACGCAGCTGATGGGGTTAAAAGAGCATTACCTACAGCCAAAATAGGGGGATGCAATACAACGGGTGGTGGTATGAAATTCTTAAAAGGATTTTTAGACCATTGTTTGACAGGTAAAAATTATGTAACAGGACAAATTGGTTCGCCACTTGATGCCGTTTTATTCCATGCCAAAGGTTCGCCCAAATTTGTGAATGGAAGAGTGGTAATGAGTATCAAAAATCAGTTGGCTGATATTGATAGAAATCTAAAACTAATCCATAGTTACCCAGCCATCAAGGATTTACCCATCATCATTGGCGAATCTGACCCCGAAGGATGTGCGGCTTGTGGCATGAGCACCAATCCTGAAAATGCCTACCGAAATGGTACGATGTACTCTAGCTATACAGCAGCTTCTTTTGCCCGTAAATTTGAGTTAATGGATAAATATGACAGCAATCTACTTGGTGCTGTTTCGTGGTCTTTTGAGTTTGAAAATCAGCCTTGGTTTGCAGGTTTTAGAGACTTGGCTACCAATGGAGTTAACAAACCAGTCTTAAACGTTTTTAAAATGTTTGCGATGATGAAAGGCGATATTATTCCACACGAGAATGATGGGAAATATGCCCTCCAAACGATGCTAGATAATAGTGTGCGTGAGAAAAATGATGTAGGCTCTTTTATTACAAAAGGGGAACATTCCGCCACTATTATGCTTTGGAATTATCATGATAAAGATTCATTAAGTCGTGATGTAAAGGTAAATCTGGCCTTACAACAACTGGCAATTCCTACGAAAAGTGCTACAATTACGGAGTATAGAATCGACCAAGAACACAGTAATTCGTATAATGCTTGGCAGAAAATGGGTAGCCCACAAAACCCAACAACCGCTCAAATTGAAGCGTTACATAAAGCATCGGAATTAATGACCGTTGGGAAAACGAAAAAACTGATACTCAATAAGCAAGCCGCTCAATTAACTATCAGTTTACCAAGTCAAGCAGTATCGTTGATTTATATTCGGTGGTAATATTGCTTTTTTTTCTTCCTTTTAGAGTGCAACTTTAGTCGCACTCTAAAAGGAAGAAAAGTCTTTACTCCTTCACCACTTTTGTACTCCATTCACCCTGTTTATTTTTAAGGGTTAGAATATAAACACCTTTAGGCAAATCGCTAAGGTTAACGATTTCATCTTCGTTAAAGTTTCGATGGAAATCTTTCACTTTTTTTCCTGAAATATCTTGTAAAATCACCTGCGTTGTCCCTACATTACCATATAGATTTTTAATGGTTATCGCTTCGTTGGCAGGATTGGGATAGACCGAATACGGTTGTCCTAGTGAAGGTTCTACGGCTAAAGGATTCGCTACCATAATGGCATTGCCCACACTTGTTCCAAGTCCACATACATTGCTGACCGATTCTATTTTAAAGTTTGCCCCTGTCAGTAGCGTCGCTTTTATCTCCGTCAACAACTGAGTGATTTTTTGCTCTGCTAAAGAACTGATTTTAACCGTTGCTGGTAGTGTGCCTTTTACCTGTAAACGAAGCGTAAAAGCCGAAGAAAAGGCATTATTAGCCGTATTTACCAAACTTGCCTCCGCTGATTTGTTAATCGTGAAACTTTCAGACATTGCCTCGTTAAACAAATCGCTGTTAGGTCTTACCCGTAAGCGATAATTTGCCCCTTCCGAAAGCGTATCTGGCAATAGAATAGCCATAGTTGTTCCTACTGCTTGGGTGAATTTAGCGGGTTTATTAAAGCTTCCATTTTTGTCTGAAAGTTCTGTAACGAACGTCCATTTATCAAAGGTGGTATTCAACAATTCTACGTTGACATTGAGGGATTTCCCTGCACAAACCGTTTGATTTGCTGCTAAACTCGTAGTAATTTGAGGACGTGGACTAACCGTAACTGTCGAAGCATCCAACTGCCCTACTCCACATACATTGCTAAGTGATTCTAGCTTAAAACTAGCACCATTGGTTATTGGAATCACGTTTTCGGTTATCAATTGAGTGATTTTTTGTTCTACCAAATTACTCACTTTTAAGGTTGCAGGAAGCGTCCCTTTTACTTGAATCCGTAGCGTCAAAGATGGTGTAAATGGATTCGATAGTTGATTCAATAATGTTGCCTCTGCAACTCGATTCACCGTAAACGAAATCGAAGGGCTTTCTATAAACAAATCACTGTTGGGACGTACTCGCAAACGATAGCGTGAACTTTCTGACAAGGTATCAGGCAATTGAACACTGGTAATTGCTCCTACTGTTCCCGTTAGCTTGGTAGGTTTGGTGAAGTCTCCTGCTTTATCTGAAAGTTCAATCGTGTAAGTCCATTTATCAAAGGTTGTGTTCGTCAATGAGACGTTGAAATTCAAGGACTTACCCGCACAAATACTTGTATTAGGAGCAACACTGCTAACAATTTGAGGTTGAGGATTAACCGTTATTTCAAATTTATCACTTAAAAAACCAAGAGAATCACTCACCGTATAGGTAGCACTTTGAGTAGGCACAAAGGAGATAGTTCGCTGATTTTTAACTCCATTCGACCAAATAAAAGTCCCATTCCAAGAGGCAGATAAATTTACTTTTTCGCCATAGTTGACCGCTATTTTCGTCACCTTATTGACGTTTTTGAACATCGTAAATTTATCTCGAATCAGTCCGTCGGCACATACCCATTGTCCATCCAGTCTATTTTCCTGAATATCCAATAGCAAAGAGCCTCCTATATCAATATTGGAATAAACCGAAGCAGGATGAGCATCGGGACGACCGTTCCAATCGAGTCTTCCCGCAGAACCGATGACCATATACACCGTTCCTTCATTTTTATTGATAATAGGTGGAGCATCTTTCTCATAGCGTGCTGTGGTGTTTTGCACTACGTGAGTTGCCACAGAAAAGGTTTCTGATTGCCCCGTATGTCCTTTCATCAGGTACGAACGCTCGTAAGAGTGACTGTGTCCGCTGAGAACTAAATCGACCTTATATTTATCGAACAAAGGCACTAAGGCTTGACGAATAAGACGTAAATCAGCCTCTCCATCTGAATCATGAGAACGCTTCGTATAGGGAGGATGGTGCAAACAAACGACTGTCCAAAGGGAGGTATTGGCAGCAAGGTCTTTTTCCAGCCATTTGAACTGTGGACTCTGCGTATCCGAAAGAAGATAAAGCCCATTATCCATGCCATAAGAATCGAGCGAGACAAAATGGATATTGCCATAGTTGTACGAATAATAAGCTTTTGTTCCCGAAGCAATACCTCCTCCCTCTCCTTTCGTTGGTACAGTAATGATATCATAATAAGGAATAATACGGTCTTGTTGTGCCGTTGCTGTTGCTAAATATTCGTGATTTCCAGGAAGAGGCATGATAGACATATTGCCAAAAATTTCGCTTCCATAATAATCAAATACTTGGGTCTGATATTGGTCGTCAGTACCACAGCAATAGGTATTGTCGCCCAACCATACCCAGAGATTGGTATTTTCTTTTCTATTTTTCAAAAATTGCTGTCTCACAGCCGCCTGATTATCAACATATTTTGCGGTTGACAAATCACCAAAATCGCCCATTGCCCAAATTCGTAGCGGTTTGGTCGTTGTTGGCTCAGGAGAAGTGACAAAATAATAGGACGTTCCTTCTGCTAATACCTTATCTTTTGTGCCAACGGTATAAACATATTTGGTATCAGCTAATAAACCCGTCAAGGTAATGATATGCTCTGTTTGAAGCGTATTGTCCACCTTTTCATAAGCCACCACACTGGGAACATTCGGGTTTACATACGTTACCTTGGCCGTCGTGGCGACATCGGTACGCCAACGAATGGTAATCGAATTTTGAGTAGGTTGTTGTAGATAAGGAGTTCTCGCCAGCTTTTGAGCCTGAATAGTTACTATAATAAAGAAACTGAGAAAACTAGAAAGAAGAAATTTCATGAGATTATATCATTTACAAGTATTTCAGAAAATTAGTCCTTTCTTTCGTAACAGCCAAATATGGAAGAGATTATAAAAACAAAAAGCGGTTCTACTTTCGTAAAACCGCTCTCAGCTCTTTTAGAAGCTGTATAGACTTGCTCGACACGGGTGAATGAATTCACCCGCTAAGTGCAATAGTTGGCTATTGTTTGGGCTTTTCAAATAAGGAATTTTCTAATGGAACATTGAATTGTATTTGGTCTATGTCATAGAATTTAGTCATAAAAGTCCCGTTATAATGTTTCTGCTTGAGATATTTTTCCGATACCAAATAAGGCATTTTTACAGCGGCTATCGTTTGATAAGTACTGTATTCGTATTCCCTATTTTCCGAAATTATCGTT
>JALRIJ010000105.1 GCA_023255485.1 Flectobacillus sp. | reverse complement strand
CTTCTTCTGACTTCCCTTACGTAGCCCTTATTGGTTTTGGTAATAACTACAACTTTAACAATGTTACAGTAGGTGGAGCTGTGCAAACTACCTATGGGAACCCTGACCTTAAATGGGAAACTTCTACTACAACTAACCTTGGTTTCGACTTATTTTTATTTAAGTCTAAACTCAGTATCGTAGCAGATGCGTATCAGAAAAAAGCCTCTGGTATCATTTACAATACGCCACTTCCTTCTAACACAGGATTCTCGTCTGTTACTTCAAACTTAGCAAGTGTACAAAATAAAGGGGTTGAATTGGCTATAAATTACAACGATAAAATTGGAGATGTTTCATTTAGTATTGGTGGAAACGCAGCTTATAACAAGAATGAATTAATCTATATCAACCCTGAATCAAGCGACGAAAAAGATAGAGTAATTGACGGCAACTATGCTTTATTGAGAGGACAGCCTGTAGATGCACTTTATGGACTGAAAGTAATTGGTATTTTCCAAAACCAAAGCGAAATTGATAAATCACCAACACAATTCAGTGGAACAGCTCCTGGTGATTTGAAATACGAAGACCTCAACAAAGATGGTAAAATTGATGCCAGCGACAGACAAGTATTGGGCAAAGAGTCGCCAACTTGGGTATATGGTTTCAATGCGTCGGTATCTTACAAAAAGTTTACCTTATCGGCTCAATTCCAAGGTATTGGCGATGCTCAAACGTATGGTTCTTATGAATATTTTATTCCAACATTCCAAGGTTCAAACTTTGGAGAACAATGGCTCAACCGTTGGACACCAAGCAACCCAAGTACAACCATGCCTCGTGTATGGGATACTTCAGGCCCTAATACTCAGATGACTAACTCTTTCTTTGTGCAAGACCGCTCGTTTTTGAGAATGAAAAACATTTCGTTGGAATACAACTTTAAGGATATGATTAAAAGCAATTTCTTTAAAAACCTTAAAGTATATGTAAGTGGTCAAAATTTATTGACTTGGACAAATTTCAAAGGATTTGACCCAGAGAAGAGTGCCAGATTAGATAGAAGTGGTATTCCACAAGTGAAGATATTCTCTGCGGGTGTAAATGTTGAATTTTAATTGATGTAATATACTAGATTATGAAAAAAATATGTATTCTAACAGTAATGTGTTTTTTATTGAACGCATGTACTGATAAACTGGAACTAAGTCCTTTAGACTCGATAAGTACCCAAAATTTCTTCAAAACACAAGAAGACTTTGACCTTGCCGTAAATGGTTTATACAACTATATGCAAGGCAAAGGAAATGTTGGACGTAACGGCGTTTATGCTGGAGATTTGTATTGGGAAGTAGCCAGTGATGCGGCATACTTCCAGTTTTCGTGGCATACACCTTGGTACGATATTTCTAATGGAAATCTTGCCCCAACTACCGATAACGTAAGATTCATTTGGGACACTGGTTATAGAGCTATTGGTTGGGCTAATACCATATTAGCCAACATGGATAAAGCAAGTATTGATGCTAATACCAAAAAAATCTATGAAGGAGAAGTAAAGTTTTTACGGGCAATTACCTACCTCCGAATGGTAAGTTTGTACGGCGATGTTCCCTTGGTTTTAAAACAATTGCCTGTTAGTGAGGCAAAAGTACCAAGAGATTCAAAAGAATCGGTTTTGACACAAGTAGTTGCCGACCTCGACGAGGCCGCTCAAAAATTATCACTAACACCATTAAACGGTCAAAAAGGTAGAGCTACCAAACAGGCTGCTTTAGGGATGAAAGTAAGAGCATTAACTTATGCGGCAAGTCCACTTTTCAATCCTTCTGGTGATACAAAAAAATGGGAAGCTGCCAAAACTGCCGCTTCTGAATTGATGACAATCGCTACGCAGAACCCTAATTTAGTTGGTTTGGAATCAAGCTATGATAATATTTTCTCGGTAAGCAACGAAGACAATAAAGAAGTACTATTCAATATTGAATACACCGCCAACAACTCGCAAGAAGGTGGTAATAATTTGCTTCCTTTTGGTCCTCGTACTTTGCCAACTCAAGGAGGAGTTGCTGGTGGTTGGGGTTCTTCAGCTATTACGCCAGAATATGCAGATTCTTATTTGATGAAAGATGGCTTGCCAGCTTCTTCTTCTCCTTTGTATTCTGCTGCAAACCCTTGGGCAAACAGAGACCCTCGTTTCTATACAACGTATTTTGTAGCGGGTATTTCAACATTGCCTGATGGCTCTATCTTTAATATCGACCGTGTAAACAGTTTTCCAGGTGGTACATTCCAAGCGGCATATCCGATGTCTATTCGCAAAGGTGTTGACCCTTCTGCCAAAAACCAAGCATACGATAACGAACAAGCACCGAATACCATCATTTTGAGATATGCCGACGTACTATTAATGTATGCCGAAGCTCAAAACGAAATTAGTGGATCTGATGCTACTGTTTATGCTGCTATCAACCAAATTCGTAGCCGTGCTGGTTTGCCAAACTTAGCCACAGGTTTATCGAAAGATGCGATGCGTACAGCTATCCAAAATGAAAGAAAATGGGAATTAGGCTATGAAGGTGTAAGATATTTTGATATTCGTCGCTGGAAAATTGCCGATGCCGTTCTCAACAACTTACCCAAAGGGCCAACCCTCAACGTAACGCCTGCGAAGAAGTTTGTAGCAACTAAGCATTACTGGTGGCCTCTTGCTCAAAGTACAATTGATGCCAACCCGAAACTCATACAAAATGACGGTTATTAAGTACCAATGCAGAATTGTAAATTGCTAATCGTGAGCTATTATTTTGATTTTCAGCAACCTATTACTCATTTTTATCAAAACTATTCTGGTTGATACTTTAATAAAATAGTTGAGTGATGACATTAATCTTTTAAAGTCATCACTCTTTCTAACCACTAATTTTAAACAATATAACCAACTAAAAAAGCTGTTGATATTGCCTTAGCAACTATCAACAGCTTTTTATATAGCACTGCAAACCATTTTACTTCGATTTATCGTACATAGTTTTTTTGATAATTCGAAGGGCTTGAACCCGTCAGTAATTTAAACTTTTCGTAAAAACAAGTAAAGTTGTTAAAGCCACTTTCATAGCATATTTGCTTGAGTGTCAAATGACCATTGAGCAACAATTTACAAGCATAGCCTACTCGTACTTCCAACAAAAAACGAGAATATTGTTTTCCTGTTCTTGATTTAAAATATCGACAAAACGAAGTAGGTGCTAAACCAGCCATCGAAGCAACTTCCTCTAAGCTAATCTTATTCCGAAAGTTCTGTAAAGTATAAGTATAAATCGTATTGATACGCTCGTTTTCTGTATCGGACGTTTCGTACCTAAAACCCATTGAAGCCAATAAATTGCAGTCATCCGACTGGCTCGCAATTTGTAAACTTTCCATTAAAAGGATAAGCCGATAGCTTCCTTCTGCGTGATATAACTTTTCTATTAAATCGGCAACTTTTTCTTTGAGTCTTTCTTCCAAAAAAATGCCTCTTTTGGCTCGCTCTAGCACATTTTTGATGCCTTTATTTTCAGGCAAATTTAAGAATCTATCACCCCAAAAATTGTCAGAAAAATGTATTACTGTTGCATAAGGAAATTCGGCATGGGTAGCGTAATCCTCATGGTCGTAATGCCAATAATGGGGTAAATTTGCACCTATTAATACTACATCACCAGCCTTAAAGCGACGTATGCTGTCACCAACAAACTGTGTGCCGCTGCCTCGGTGAAAAAGGACCAATTCTACTTCAGCGTGGCAATGCCATCTTGAATTGACATTGGGCATGAGTTCCTGGCGAATGCTGAACGAACGATTCGGCACAGTTGCAACTTGTAAAAGATGAGGTTTCATAAGTGATGTTGCCTAATAATCCTAATTAATATGACCATTTACTTTCAGACATTATCTATGAAAAAGGCTAAAATCATGCTTTTTCATAAATAATCATTTGAATAGTACAAATGTAGGTGAGCTTTAGGTAGTAAATCGGGGGGATTTAATTCAAAAACAAGGGCGAAATAATGCCTTCTCTCAATTTTTTTATCTCTTGGCAATATGCAGGCAACAATTTTTAGGTGTAAAGTTATTTTTTATTCGTTTTAGCATACTCCGAGGGCGAGCAACCGAATAACTCTTGAAAATGTTGACGAAAATATTTTAAATCTTCTATACCAACCATTCCCGCCACTTCTGATACTCTCAAATTGGCTGTACTCAAGAGTTGTGCCGCTCGTTTAAGCCGCACGTCTCGAATAAACTCAACGGCCGATTTACCTGTAATTCCTTTGATTTTTCGGTATAAAACAGGTTGGCTCATCCCCAATTCTTTCAACAAAGCTTGTACATTGAAAGCTGAGTTTTCTAAATTTTCTTCGACTATTTTCATGGCTTTTTCTAAAAAAACACGCTCTTCGTCGGGAATAATAATATGCGTTGGTTCTTGTAAAATTTGCTTGCTGTAATACTCCTTTATCTTGAGCCTGTTTTGTAAAAGCGTTGTCACTTTTGTAAGCAGTACGTGTGGGTTGAAGGGCTTGCTGATATAATCGTCGGCACCCATTTCTAAGCCTTCTATTTCGTGGACAGATGCCGTCCGAGCCGTAAGTAACAACACCGGAATATGTAGTGTTTTGGGGTTATTCCGTATCATTTTACAAAGCTCTAAGCCGCTTACTTCGGGCATCATAATATCACTGATAATCATATCTGGCATCGTGTTGAGGGCTTTTTCGTAGCCATCTTGTCCGTTGGTAGCAGTACTTACTTGATACACCTTTTCAAACAATTGTTGTAAATACAGGCGTATTTCGGCATTATCTTCTACAATAAGTACGTGATAGTCGGATTGATGCCCCATCTTGAATAAGGCTTGGTCTGGCTGTGTTGTTGTACCATCCGATGAAGTGATATTTTCTTTAAAAACATCTTCCTCTTTAATAAGACTTTGGCTAGAAATATGCTCTTTACCCAAAGGCAAACGCACGGTAAACGTTGTGCCAACTCCTACGGTACTACTGACGCTTATTTCACCGCTATGTGCTTCTACGAATTGCTTAACTAAAGACAAGCCTATACCTGTACCCATTACTTTAAGCGACTCTGTATGAGCTACTTGATAATAGGGGTCAAATATTTTTGATAGTTCTTTTGCTTCAATACCAATACCTGTATCTTTCAAACTAATAACCAAAAAGTTATCGCTCAGTTGCTTGCTTTTCCATACCGAGGGCAGTGCAGTAGAACCAATTACGGAAATACGCATGGCGATGTTACCTTTGGCAGATGTAAATTTAAAGGCATTAGAAAGTAAATTGAGTAGTACAATTTCTAATTTTTCTCTATCAATATAAAAATACACCTCTTCGTCGGGCATTTCAAGGGTGTATTCAATGTCTAATTCTTCGCCTTTTATCCCAAAAATCCAGAAGATTTCTCTTAAAAAAGCCGTTGCTTCAGTTTTTCGGTAACTCATGGTAATAATTCCCGATTCTACTTTTCTAAACTCTAATAGTTGATTGACCAACTCTAAAAGTTTACGGGTTTGTCTTTGTACCAAATAGGCTTTATCTGATAAACCACTTGATGACAACCTAATAGCTGTAACCAACTCTTCGATTGGTCCTATAATAAGTGTGAGTGGGGTGCGTAATTCGTGCGATACATTGGTAAAAAAGCTAAGTTTCATTTCTGATAGCTCTTTTTCTTTCTCGTACTTCAAGCTTTCTATGAGTAGTTGCTCTTTGAGTTTTCGTTGGGTTTCAGTAATTCGATAATAAATCCATAAACCGCAGGCTACTATCAAGGTGTAAATCAAATAAGCCCACCATGTTTGCCACCACGGTGGTAAAACTACCAACGAAAGTGTCGCTGGTTCTTTCGACCAGATGCCATCGCCATTGGCTACTTTTACTTCAAAAGTATAAGTACCTGGGGCAAGATTAGAAAAATTGCTGTTGCGTTGCTGTTGCGTAGTTATCCAGTCGTCGCTAAGACCAATGAGGCGATAAGCATAGCTATTTTTATGCGGATTGGTATAATTTAGCCCTACGAAATCTATGGCAAAATTATTTTCAAAATAGTTTAAAACTATTTGCGTCTGGTTATCAATGACTTTTTTGAGTAAAACTCGCCCATCAAGCCTATCTCCTACCTGTACTTGTTTGTTGCCTACACGCAAGCCAACAATACGAGGAATGGGAGCAAAAGTATTGATTTTAATGGTACTGGGCTGAAAGTAAGAAACGCCATTGATACCCCCAAAAAAGAGCGTTCCATCTGCGGCTTTCCAAGCAGCTCCTACTTTAAAAGAATTACTTTGAAGCCCATCGTTTACATCATACCTAATATGCTGATTATTAGAAGGGTTAAAACGATAAAGTCCTGTGCCACCAATCCATAAAGTACCATTCTCATCTTCTAAAATCGTTTCTACGTCTTGCTCTGGCAAAAACGCATCAAACCGCTGAATCACGTCTTTGCCTTGCGCATCTACATACAATTTATGCAATCCCCCACCAATAGAGCCAATCCATAAATTACCTTTTTTGTCTTCTTGCAAGGCCCATATATAATTGTTTTTTAGGCTTTGTATATTGCCTTCTTGGTGCGTAAATCGGTGTAAGAATCGAATACCTCCTTGTTGAATTTGGTATTTATACAATCCTTGTTTAGATGCCACCCAAAGCAAATGTTTGCTCGAATCATAGAAAAAAAACGTTACTTCTTGGGGCTGAATAGAGGTTTTTACTGAAAAAAAAGGCTTGATACTTTCGTCATTAGGATTAAACAAACAAATACCAATAGAAGGTACTGCCAACCACATTTGTCCAAAATCATCTGTGCATAAAGCGGAAATAACACCTTGGCCAAGTTTATTTTTTACCCGATAGAACTGTCCATTATTACCTAATTTATAAAGCCCTTGCGAGTTTGTAGCTACCCAAATATTCTTTCTGCTATCATTTACAATTGCTGAAACATCGAAATTGAAGAGCTGATTATTTGTATTTTGTACATGGTATTTTTTGTACAGTTTACTATGAAAATCATACGAAACAATACCTCCCCAAGTACCTATCCAGAGCAACTGACGGGCTTCGTCTTTACAAATTGCTTTAATGTAATGAGTCGGTCTGAAACGATTACCAATTTTGTCAGGACATAGCTGTCCGAACTGTTTTTGTTGCAAATCTAACTTACTTACGCCACCTGCTTGGGTTGAAATCCATAAGATTTTAAATTTATCTTCATAGATATGTCTAATTCGCCTTAGGTTAAAATCGGCTCCACCAGTGTCATCGTCTTCAAATTTAACCATTCTCTCTTCTAGCAATGGTAACTCTCCAGCCGCAGTCTTGGGGTTTGCCTGAATCATTACTAAACCATTAGTTTCACTTCCAATCCATAAATTATTATAAGAATCTAAATGGAGGGCATGTACATCATAATACTCACTTTTAAGCCTATGGATTTCAGGGTATTGCCCCTTTCTATTAGGCAACCAAAAAAGATGCTTTTCACTGGCTACCCATATATTTTTGTACTGGTCGATGAGTAATTGGCTGATGGATTTATTAGCAAACCACTGTGTATTTACCAAGGTATTGGTACGAGGCAAAACGTAAAAAAGCCCCAAAGAAGTACCAACCCATATTTTATGTTGGGCATCTATCCCGATATTACTTACTTGAAAATTGGGATTGGTGCGAGCAGGAGCTATCTGTACGATAGCCGTAATGGTTGTTTTGTCTCGATGTTGAAGTTTATAGAGTCCATTTTGAGCAGTACCCACCCATAAATTACCTTCGATGTCGGAGGTAATGCAAGAAATATGGGAACTTTTCAGTATTTTCACCAACACCACCATCGTTTTTACAAATGTGAAGTCTAATGGTTGAAAGCTATCACTTGAGGGGTCATATACATAAATACCGTTACTTTCTGTACCAACCCACAAAAGACTATCACTTCCCACATACAATGATTGTATTCTATCGTTTGGCAAAATCAATTGGTCGTTTTGGGGTAAATGATATGGCTTTAGTTGATACCCGTCATATCGGCATAAACCTTTGTTAGTAGCAATCCAAACGAAGCCTTGTTTATCTTGTACACTTGCTAGAGCATCGCTATGAGGTAGCCCATCTTCTACTGATAGACGTTCAAATCTATATTTATTGGGGTCGAATTGAGCATTACTTTTTACTAAATTTATAAACAATAGCCCCAGTATTAGCAACAACCGCCCCATCTTTATTTTATCAAACATCACATCCATATTCATTCTATTCCTTTTAATAAAAGAAGCACTAAACTGTATAATATACCCATGATTGAATGAAATACCCTCCTTATTTGGATATTTATACCGCCTACAATATGTCAAAAATACGATAGTTTTGCATATTAATAATATTAAATCTAATTAATCAAGCCCCTTACATAATGTTTAACAGGTTTATTGCTTTTTGTACTATTTTTAGTTTTTTTACAAAACTGACCTTTGCCCAACAGCAAGTTCCCTTGTATGTCTGGAATAAACAACCTGCCAATGCAAAGATAGCCGATGTAAACAAAGGATGGAACAACGACCCCGAATGGCTCAAAGCTTTTCCTATTGGTAATGGCTTTTTGGGTGGAATGGTATTTGGTGATGTCAACCAAGAACGAATTCAACTCAACGAAAAAAGCTTATGGTCGGGAAGTCCAAGCGATAACGACAACCCCGATGCATCGGCTTATTTAGGCCAAATCAGACAATTACTTTTTGAAGGCAAATATAAAGAAGCCAACGAACTAACCAATAAAACTCAAATCGCCAAAGGTGCTGGTACAGGCAAAGGTAATGGCACAAACGACCCTTATGGTAGCTATCAATTATTGGGAGATTTAAGAATTGATTTTGAAAAAAATGCTGCTTATTCCAACTATACTCGTAAGTTAGACCTACGCAAAGGGCTTGTAAACATTGCCTATACCCAAGAAGGTGTTGATTTTAAAAGAGAAGTGTTTGTGAGCTACCCAGACCGTGCTATGCTCATTCGTTTTACTGCCAATAAAAAGGGAGCTTTGAGCTTTAAGGCATCGCTTTCTCGCACAGAACGTTTTGCCGTACAAACCTTAGCAGACCAATTATTGATGACTGGTAGCATGGATAATGGCAACAAAGGCGATGGCATGAAATACGCTACTCGTTTGAAAGCCCTCAGCCAAGGCGGAAGTATCGCTTATCAGAATGGCGTGCTGGAAGTGAAAAATGCCAATGAGGTTACTTTATACGTGGTTGCTTCTACCGATTACAAACAGGCATATCCAACTTTTATTGGCGATAATCCCGTAGAAACTACGCAAAAGCAATTGGCTCAGGTAACAGCCAAGCCTTATGCCTTGGTACTAAAAAACCATACGCAAGATTTTTCATCTTTGATGAACAAAGCAAGTTTAAGTTTATCAAAAATAAGCACCGATACCATTCCAACCGATGTGCGTTTGACCAACAATGCTACGGCCAACGATTTGCATATACAAGAATTGTATTTTCAGTTTGGTCGCTATTTGTTGGTATCGTCTTCGAGAAAAGGAAGTTTGCCAGCCAACTTGCAAGGAATGTGGTCGAATAAAATCCAAACTCCTTGGAATGGCGACTACCACGTGAACATCAATGCACAAATGAATTATTGGCCTGCCAACGTAACAAACCTTGCCGAATGTAATACGCCTATCCTCGAATTGATTCAGTCAATTGTAAAACCCGGCGAACGCACGGCTGCTATTCAATACAAAGCCAAAGGTTGGATTGTGCATCCTGTAACAAACGTGTGGGGCTATACAGCACCGGGCGAGCATCCAAGTTGGGGTATGCACATTGCTGCGGGTGGTTGGGTTTCTCAACATTTATGGCAGCATTACACTTACACAAAAGATAAAACGTATTTACAAAAAGTATATCCAACGCTACTCAAGTCGGCTGAGTTTTATTTAGATTGGTTGGTGCAAGACCCACACACGGGTAAGCTTGTTTCTGGCCCTACTTCCTCGCCCGAAAACAATTTTTATGCCCCCGATGGCTCGGTGGTTTCGATGAGCATGGCTCCTTCGCATGACCAAGAAGTGATTCAGGAAATTTTTAGTACGGTATTATTGGCCGCCAAAGACCTCAACGACAGCAATCCGCTTTTAGGTAAAATCAAAACAGCCCTCGACAACCTGATGCTTCCTAAAATTGGTACAGATGGAAGGTTGATGGAGTGGGCAGAAGAATTTAAAGAAAGAGAT
>JALRIJ010000104.1 GCA_023255485.1 Flectobacillus sp. | reverse complement strand
ATCTTTCCAGAAAGAGATTAACCAACAGTTGAGCCGTTCACGTTCCTGACGGGAGCAAACAGGACAATGACGTCGCTCTCTGCAGGCAAGAAGTAGCGCTGGCCAAAGTAGGATCGGTACATTCGTGTTATGTTCTGAGTATTTTCGTTGCTGAGATGGTCTATGTACTTGCCATGTGGTTCTACTGTTATAATTACGTCTTCGTCAAAGCCATACTACTCAACCTACAGCATGATGTACCCGCGCTGTGAAGTATCGTTTGACTCAACTAGGTTTCTTGCACTCACCTAGATTTTATACTTGCAGTAGAAGCCGAATGCCTTCTCTGATGGAACTGGGAAGTCCCAAACGTACTCACGTCTGATCTCTGTCGATGTTTCATTAAGCTTTATCTGGATATCCTCTTCGTTAGATGGGCAGTAGTCTAAACTGGCAGGACATACAAATTGCTTTAAGTAGGGGTTTTAGAAACTTGCTGAAGTTGCACAGTATGTCGACTTTGCTCTGTTTGTGCAATACGAGTGAGTTGTTCCCACAAAGGATGCGTACTAGGCTGTTCGTCTGAATGGGCTTGTTCCCCAATTGTAATGGTGGGTTTATGGGCAATGAGCTGGTCAATTAGGGTAAACGCATTTGCTTGATTGGAAAAATCAAGGGTGTATATGTCCAAAAAAGAATCGTCATTTTCTGTTGAAATCAATAAGGTTTTATTGTCTGAACGAAAAGGGGAGTATTCTTTAAGATATGCTTGCAGGATATTGGTATGTAATTGTTTTGACACTTCGATGGTGATTTAATACGCTCAAGTCTAGTCCTAAGAGGAATAGGGACGTCGTAGATTATTAATCAATTCTTACAACTCAAAAAAGATTTAATTAAAATTATCTTACACAAAGATGTAGATTTATATCCAATTTATTAGGAAATTTGTACGACGAAATGCCCTCCTAATATTCGATAGATGTATAATAATAAAAAAGTCGTAGTCGTGATGCCTGCTTATAAAGCGGCCCTGACTCTTGAAACCACTTATAACGAAATTCCGTTTGATCTTGTTGATGAAGTAGTCTTGGTGGATGACCATAGCCCTGATAATACGGTGGAAGTGGCTAAATCACTAGGGATTAAGCATGTTATCCGTCATGATAAAAATAAAGGCTACGGAGGAAATCAGAAGAGCTGCTATACGAAAGCATTGGAGCTTGGTGGTGATATTGTTATTATGTTACACCCTGATTATCAATATACTCCGAAGTTATTGACTGCTATGATTTCGATTATTGGAGAAGGCTTATACCCTGTTGCTTTTGCTTCGAGAATTTTGGGTAAAGGAGCTTTAAAAGGAGGAATGCCGATGTACAAATACATTGCAAACCGTTTCTTGACACTTTTTCAGAACATTATGCTGAATCAAAAGCTATCAGAATATCATACGGGGTATCGTGGATTTTCGAGAGAGGTGTTAGAAACAGTCCCTTTTCACAAGTGCGATGATGACTTTGTTTTCGATAATGAAATGATTGCTCAGATTTTCTGGAAAGGCTTTGAAATTGCCGAAGTAACTTGTCCTACGAAATATTTTGATGAGGCTTCTTCTATCAATTTTGTCCGTAGTTCAAAATATGGTTTAGGTGTGTTACGAGTGTCGATTCTCTATCGTTTGGCTAAATGGGGAATAAAATGGAATTTACTGGATTAATAGCATTTTGTGCCTACGTGCCTTTGCAAAGTTGATACCTTTTCGCATTACGAATTCAAAAGAATCGGGCTGTTCCAAGATAGGAGCAGCCCGATTTTGTTTTATGACAAGAATGAACAAATACGCTCTGCGGTTGCTTTTAATTCGTCTGCTGAAGGTTTTAATTTTTCTCTTGTAAAATTAATATCGTTCATGCTGTTTAATGGAATAAGATGTACGTGAGCATGAGGAACTTCTAACCCAATTACGGATACACCCACTCTTCTGCATGGACAGGCTTGAGCAATAGCAGGAGCAATTTTCTTGGCAAAAAGCATTAGTCCACTCAATAGGTCGTCGCTAAGGTCAAAAATATAGTCAACTTCTTTTTTCGGAATGACCAATACATGCCCTTCTGCAAGTGGCATAATGTCTAAGAATGCCAAATAATTCTCATCTTCTGCTATTTTATAACAAGGGATTTCACCATTAATGATTTTTGTAAAGATGGTTGCCATGGATTTTGAGTGTTTTATGTAAATAGTACTGTAAATTAGTATTGTCGTTTTAAACTATCCGCTCGTCTTTATGTCACAAGCCACTAAAATAACGTATTGTTTTCTGCTATTCTTACTTTCGTTCGGTATTTATGGACAAGAAAGTAATCCTTTCACAGATAAGAATGGGGCTTTCTTCAAGCATCATGTCGGTTTTGTGTTGTATGATCTTCAGAAAGACTCGACTCTGCTGAGTTATCAAGATGCTAACTATTTTGTAGCCGCCTCCAATGCAAAGTTATTTACTTTTTATACGAGTTTAAAAACCTTGGGTGATTCCATTCCTTCTTTTTTGTATGAAGTACGAAACGACTCCCTCATTATTTGGGGTACAGGAGATCCTTCTTTCTTAAACCCTGCTTTTTCATCCAAACAAAGTTATGATTTTCTGATGGCTCATCAGGGAAAGATTTTCTTTTCACCAACGAATTTTTCAGGTACTTTTTATGGGAAAGGTTGGTCATGGGATGACTACAACGACGATTATATGGCCGAAATATCGCCCTTTCCGATTTATGGTAATTTAGCTCAATTTGCGTTTAAAACCGTGAATAAGCTATCGGTGATGCCATCTTATTTTTCGGATAAAACCTATTCAATTAATGGAAGAGAAAAATTCGAGGTCGTTAGGCAATTGGAGCAAAATCAATTTGGCATACCTTTATCGCCCGTTCCTCCAATGGCTTTTCGTCAGTGGGTGCCTTTCAAAACGTCTCATGCGTTGACGGCTAAATTATTGAGTGATACGCTTCATCGAGAGGTACAAGTATTGGAAGTCCCTTTGCCGAGTACTGCTAAAAAAATGTATGCGACTTCGGGCGATAGCTTGTACAAACAAATGCTTTTTCAGAGTGATAATTTTGTGGCAGAACAATTGATGTTGATGAATGCGAATGCCTTGGCTGGAGAATTAAATGTGAGCAAAGGAATTGATAGTGTTCAAAAAAAGTGGTTAAGTGATTTGCCTGATGTGCTTAAATGGGTAGATGGTTCGGGATTATCGAGGTATAATTTAACCACGCCAAGAACCTTAATTGCGGTCTTGAAAAAGCTTTACCAGACCTTACCTGAAGAACGCCTGTTCCGTTTATTACCCGCCGCTGGGCAATCGGGAACAATTAAAAGGCTTGTACCAGCAACGAATCAACCTTATATTTTTGCAAAATCGGGTTCGATGGGGGGGATTTATAATTTGAGTGGCTATCTCATTACTAAGACAGGAAGAAGGATGGCTTTTAGTTTTATGAATAACAACATTATTGATTCCCTTAGTGCTGTTCGGAAGGGAATAGCTCTTTATTTGACCAGCATTTATCAACAATATTGATAAAAAAGCTATTTCTTAGGCTTAACCTGTGAAAATATGGGATAAGTTTCACCTTTTTTTACCCTTATGAAAAAAGCGGTATGATTATTGCTGTAGAATCTATATAGTTTAGAACGCTGAATTATAATCCTTATTAATAATAAAAGCCTAACCAGGGAGATGGTTAGGCTTTTTCTTTTATGGATGAATTAGGAGTTAGGTATCTTATTTTGTGTTACCAAAGCCGAAGGTTACATACACTTGTGCAGCGGTATTTCGGGTTTGAATGACATCATTTAGATTGGCTACGCCAAAATCAAAGTCTTTGTTGACATTCGATAGGCCATAAGTATAACGACCTCCGATGGATAAATTATCCGATACTTGGTATTCTAATCCGCCAGCAAGCCCAACATCTACTTTGTTAAAGAGTCCATTATAAGAAAAAATACCTCCAAAACGAGTATTGGCCAAGTAACTTACTTCTGGCCCTGCTAAAATAGAAACCCCACTTTCTGCCATTGGCAATTTCAAAAGTAAAGGCAATGAA
Organism: Flectobacillus sp.; assembly: GCA_023255485.1. GTDB lineage: Bacteria > Bacteroidota > Bacteroidia > Cytophagales > Spirosomataceae > JALRIJ01. The sequence continues at coordinate 6,347 of JALRIJ010000104.1, read as the reverse complement.
AAGTAGTCAAATGAAATATTGAAACCACCAAGACTTGCCCCTTTTTGTGTGTAGAGAAGCTCTGGTTGAAAGCCAATATTATCAGAAAGCATCAAATCTTTTACTACTAAACCCGCAGTAAAACCACTTTTACCATCGATAAAACCACCGTATGGAGATAAAATTACATTGGAGTAAACGTATCCAGCTTTTAATTGAACAGATTGTGCATTCGTTGCAAAAGTAGCGATGAAGGCAAGGGCGATTAAGACGATTAGTTTTTTCATGTGCTTGTAATTGTTCTTCTATATGTGAACTTATATAGATGTACTTTTAACGATAGTTTTGAGAAAAAGTTTCATGTCCAATTGTTAATACATTGTTAATGACTTTTTTCACGAAAAAAGGTGCAGAAGTTTCCTTCTACACCTCATAATTTAGTAAGGGAATTTATTGTGTACGTTATTGGGGTATATTACTTTCTAAGGTTATTGCAATGAAATTACTTTTCGCTGCTTCGCAAACAGGGCAAGTGTAGCTTTCTGGTAAGTCGCTAAAAGGCACTCCAGCAGCAATCTCATTGACCGTATCGCCATACCGTTCATCATACATGGTCAAGCAAGATTGACATTGATGTACGGTTGTTAGCACACTTTTCTTCGTATTACCTTGTTGGATATTGGCTTTGGAAGCGGCATTATCTTTCTGAGCCATTTGTAAGTAATAGCGTTTGGAAAGACGTTGCAAGATTTCTGGGACATGAGCCTTGTTGACATCTCCTTCAAAAAGCACTAATTCTCGGGTATTGGGATTAAAGTCTGTTGTATGATAAATGTCATACACGCTTGATAGTCCTGCAAATATTTTACGTTTTTTGATGATAACCGAGCCAAAGACTTCCGATTTCGCTCTTGTTTGTACGGCAAAACTTAATCCAAATGTTCGTACATCGTCGTCATCAAATTCACGGATGATATTCTTTTTTAACTCCAATCCTTCTTCTGAGTTATCTTCTATTTGCCAGTTTAGTTCGTTTGCCGCATGTCGAACATTAATGGTGTATTTTCCTAGCAGAGCATCCCAAAGTCCTCTGTCCTTATTTTCAATACCTTTAATGATAAGGGATTTCCAAGGAGTTGTACAAATCTGTCCAATTTTAGTATCGAGGCATACTTGACAAATTTCTTCAAGAAAATCAAGTGCGAACTTTTCATTTCTACGATAGATACCCAACCATGTTTTATTCCCATAACGGTTGAACCCCTCATAGTAAGGAAGCATAAATTTGGGTAAGGTTAGTTCTTGTCGAATTACCTGAGAGATAATTTCGCCTTGAGCAATCACTTGTTCGTAAATTTCGGTATCGCTAAGGTTCGTGTTCGACAGCATGACATCCTCAATACGTTGGCATACTTTGGGGATTTCTAGGGTATATACAAGAATAGGGAAAAGGAAGATGCGGTTTGATTGCTTGAAACGCACATATAAGTACCAGAAATTTTGTGTTTCGGATGCAATGAAATTCAAATTACCTGTAAAGAAAGGAGTGAAGGACTGATGAGAGTCCGAAATATTCACTTTTAGCTTAGGGAGGTAATTGAAGCCATCGAAAATATCTCGATAAATACCTTCTGAAAGCCATGCACCTGTCGGAAATACTTCTTCGGCACAATAAGATGAAATGATATTGGGGTAGTTTTCAGCATCGACTTCAAAATCAATCGCTAGTTCTTGGAGTTTGCTGGTGAATTCCAGTAATCCGCTTCCTCTTACTGTTTCAGCTTTTACCCAAATGAGCAATTGTTGTCTTGCTCCAAAGCTAACCTTACGAACACCCGCTTGGCGAGCTGCGGCAAGAATATTGAGTAAGGTTCCAGGTGATATGATACCACCCATCAAATTTATTTTTAAGAGTGAATAGTCTTGGGATGTATGTTCTCTCATGATGATGATGTCTTTTTAGTTAATTTTTCACCTTGAAGGCTAAGGTACCGTTAATTTTATTAACAATTCGTTAACATTCTGATTTTCAATGGTATGTGATTATTCCAATATAAAGTATAAATTGGATTTTTGAAATTGTACAATTCTAATAAATATAATTTTATTTAGAAGAACTTTCTTGAATTTATACAAATTTTTTCACCAAACGCATTGACATATCAAAATGATTTTATAAGTTTACATCGTCAAACAGACGCAAAGAGTAAGAAATACTGATAAGATTTTATAATACAAATTCAAATTAAGCTGATTTTATCCATTATAGCTCGATATGAATATTTTAAGATTTAATAGTTTTTGTTACTCAAAATTTTCACTCTCAATATAAAACATTAATATCATGAAAAACAATTCAATTAAAGCAATCGTTATGGCCGCTGTCATGATCTGCTTATCGAACATCAACGTATCTGCAAACAATTTAGATGAAGCAACTGCTGTTGTGAAAACTAAAATCAAACAAGTTGAAAACTCTTTGAGCTTTAACGTTTGGGCAGAAAACTTATCAGGTAAGAAAGTTATGGTTATCATAACAGACAAAGACAACAACGAAATCCACCGTGAGTACGTTTCTGGTAAGGCTGGTAAATTTGCTAAAACTTTCGATTTGTCTAACTTGTCAGACGGTAAGTATGCAATCGAAGTAGTTGCTGACAACAGTGCAATCGTTGAAGCTAAATCATTCGAAATCAAAACAAACTTCGTTTCTAGTCGTAACATCGTGGCTGCAGGTTCTAAAAACTAATCCCCCCTGCATCAACTATGGTTAAAATTTTAAGTATTCAGAAGTTAGGTAATTTAGTATCAGACCCTCATTCATCGACAAATTTGTTAGATAATGAGGGGCTGATACTGAACCTGACAAAGACGCTTCAATTTTAACAACATCTATATCGCCTAAAACGTACCTCTCGAATGCTTCACTAACCAGTTTCATGGTTAATTTTTCAAAACTTTCTTAATAGCTAAGCTTGGATCTACATCAACCAAACTTAGCTATTTTTTTTTCATAATGCGTTTATTATGAAATAAGTACCCCGATTTGACCACATAGTAACATAGAAAACATAGTTATGTGAAAGTCTGGGAATCAATTATTTAGCAAAACCTATAAGGTTTTGGGTAAGAGTCTGATTATAAGGTTATTACACACTAATCCTTATGGTTCACCAACTTATTTTATCCCATTATTATGTGCTTATATGATTCTTAACGAAAATATGTCTTACCACTGATTTCCTATACTTATACAAGAACGGCCGCTTCTGCTTCTTTGAGTACATTTTCTAAGATTGCTCTTACTTCTGGGCGGCAACTTCCGCAACCCGTACCTGCTCCCGTAGTGGCACAGAGGGTGCTAAAATCTTTACAACCGCTTTGTATGGTTGTTTTAAGATTGCCTTCGCCTACGTTATTGCAAGAACAAACCAATTTGCCCATCACAGGGTCGGCTTTTTTGCCCGAACGGAGTAATTCTAAGCGTTTGTCTGAAAGCTCTATTCCTTTGGCAATTAAGTCTCTAAATTCAAGAAATTCCGTTTTGTCGCCAATAAGGATTGCTCCGACTAATTTATCTTTATGAACGATACATTTTTTGTAGTACCGTTTCGCTTTGTCAATAAAAATAATTTCTTCATATTCAGGGTTTTTAGTCGGCGTTTCAATCATACCCATAGAGCATAATTGTACCCCTTGGATTTTCATGATATTTACAGAAAGCGAACCTGTGTAATAACTAGCATAGTCTCCAGCGATGTACTTGGCAATGGTGTCCGCTTGTTGTTCGGCTGCGGCCGTAATTCCCCACATTTGTCCACGCCATTGAGCGATTTCGCCTGCTGCAAAAATATCAGGGTCAGAAGTTTGCAGATAATCATTTACTACGACTCCTCGATTGACTTCAATGTTGGCAGCACGAGCGATTTCAACATTTGGTGTTGTACCGATTGCGAAAACGGCTACTTGAGCATCTATTTTTCGTCCTGATTTTAGGCGGATGCCTTCCAATTGTTCCGTTCCATAAAAAGAGGACACTTCATCGTTGTAGTACACGTCAATGCCTAAATCGATGATTTCTTGGTGCAATAAGTCAGACCCTAATTGGTCTAACTGTCTGTCCATGAAACGGCTAATGCGTTGAATAATCGTTACTTTTACATTGATTTCACGAAGGGAAGCCGCTAATTCTAAGCCTAGTAAGCCACCGCCAACAATGAGAGCGTGTGGATTTTCGGTTTGTAAATAAGGCATTAAGCTATCGGCATCCAAACGAGAACGCATATTGAAAATACCGGGAATACGAGGAATCGAGGGTGGCATGAATGCTCTTGAACCCATTCCTAAAATCAGACGGTCGTATGTATGTTCATTGCCTTCGGAGTCAGTTACCACTTTATTCGCACGGTCGATATGCACGATTTCGATACCTTTATGGACATGAATATTAGCTTCCTGAAATTGGTCTTCTCGTAGTTTTACTAACTGTTCCCAGTTTTGAGCTCCAGAGATATAGTCGGGAAGCATTACACGGTTATAGAAAGGATAAATTTCTTTTGAAAAAACGTGAATCTCATCTTCTTGATTAAGTTGACGATACGAATTGATAAAGCCTAAACCCGCCGAACCTGCTCCGATGATGACGATTTTTTCCTTCTTTTTGACATAAGCACTCACTTCTACTGCTGAGAATTTGAAATCAGGTTCTTTAGAACGAGGGTCAACAAGTGTGTTGGTTAAGTTGTTGGTGCGTCCGAAATCCTGCCCTAAAATTTTTCCAAAGTGCATAGGCATAAAACATACTCCTTGTTTTACGTCTGTGGTAATTTTTACTTTTACCAATGCTTTTCCCCTTCGAGAGGTAATCTCAACAAGTTGATTATCTGTTAGTTTTCTTGTATTAGCATCATCAGGATTGAGTTCCAAATAAGGTTGAGCAATGTGTTGTTTCAGCTTATTGACCTTTCCTGTTTTGGTCATCGTATGCCATTGGTCACGGATACGCCCTGTGGTTAGAATTAAAGGAAAGTCTTTGTCCAAGGCTTCCGACTGGTTCATATCGGGCACTGCATGAATTTTGGCACGACCGTTTGGCGTGTAAAATTGATGGTCGGTAAACAAACGAGCTGTTCCTTTGTAATTCTCTGTGTTTGCAGCTACCTCAGCAGGGTAAGGCCATTGTACAGAGCGTTTTTCTTTTAAGACATCGTAACTTAACCCTGTAATATCAATGTTTGTCCCCTTGGTCGAACGGCAGTGTTCGTCATAGACTTGGCTAGTATCCGTATAAGCAAATGCTTCACCGAAGCCCATTTTCTGGGCGAATTTGGTGATAATCATGGTATCGTCCATTGCTTCGCCAGGAGCATCTACCATTTTGGGCAACAGGGTGATTCTTCTTTCAGAGTTGGTGAAAACGCTGTTTTTTTCAGCCCAAGCTGCCGCTGGTAAAACCACATCAGCATATTTTACCGTATCCGAAAGGTTGGAAATATCTTGCACCACGACAAATTTTGCGTTTTGAAGCCCTTTTTCTACAGCATTAATATCAGGTAAACTCACCATTGGATTGGTACAGATAATCCAGATGGCTTTCATCCGTCCATCCGCCAATGCTTGAAACATCTCCGTAGCGGTAAAGCCTGGTTTGTCCGATATTTTTGTGCCTCCCCAAAATGCTTGCACCTCTTCACGGTGAGCAGGATTGAGCAAATCACGGTGAGCAGGGAGCATATTGGCTAAACCACCTACTTCACGGCCACCCATGGCATTGGGTTGCCCTGTTAAAGAGAAAGGCCCATTGCCAGCTTTACCGATTTTACCCGTAATTAGGTGTAAATCAATTAAAGACAAGTTTTTATTTACCCCAATAACCGACTGATTTAAGCCCATTGTCCACATAGACAAAAAGCCTTTTGACTCGTGAATATATTTTGCTGCAAGGATAATATCTGCTACAGAAACGCCACAAATAGCAGCGGATTCTTCAAGAGATTTTTCAAAAACTTGCGTGCTATAAGCCTCTATACCATCGGTATGATTAGTAATGAAATCGGAGTCAATCCAGTTGTTTTCAAGTAAGACCCGTCCAATAGCGTTGGTTAATACAATATCGGTTCCTGGGTGTAATTGAAGATGCAAATCTGCTTGCGAAGCCGTTTGTGTACGACGAGGGTCAACCACTACGATTTTGACACTTGGGTTAGCTTGTTTGTGAGCTTCCACTCGTCGCCAAATGATTGGGTGAGCCCATGCGGGGTTAGCCCCTGTTACGAAGAATGTATCTGCTAATTCGATGTCGTCGTAACACACAGGAACTGAATCTTCGCCAACCGTTAATTTATAACCCACCACAGCCGATGACATAC
>JALRIJ010000103.1 GCA_023255485.1 Flectobacillus sp. | reverse complement strand
GTTGAAAAGTTTAGATGCTGCCATTGCAGAGCGTATTGTAAACTTGGCAGCTCGTAAAAAAGTAGCGATTGTATTTGGTGGTTTTAATGCCGAAACAAAAGAAGAATCTTATGTTATAGCTCGTAAGCACTATGGAAAACTAGCCTCTTCGAGTGACTCGCTTCCAATTCCTATTTTTGTGACAGGAACAGCAGAAGCATCTGCTTGGTACACATTACCAACCAATTTGATGTTCAAAGAATTTGCAGAAGATATTGAGAAAGCCCTTTCGTTGGGGGTACATCCATTGATAGAGCAGACTCGTAAAAATGCCGAAGCTGTTACCTTACACTTTACAGGAGCATTGGTAGGAGCAGTACAAATTACAAGCCCAAGCACTGTGGCAACAGAATGCCAGGAATTGATTTTCTGTGCTGAGGGATTGAGATAGAGAGATTTGACTAAAATGGTAGTGTAGATGTGTCTTCGCTACCATTTTACCATTCCAAAATGGACATCATTTTTTCCTCTAATAATTCGATAAGCTGTTCATCCATAAAAGGATATTCATCAGGAATATGCAAGACATGAAGGTCTTTCTCTGCAAGTAAATCATTGAAGTGTACCTGCAAATAATCTCGATGCTTCTTTTCCATTACCACAATCACATCTGCCCATCCAATCATTCCAGCAGTTACTTTTACTCGTGCTTTGCTATTTGTTCCTGCTGAACTAACATGGAAGCCCTGTTTATGGGCAAATATCTTTTCTGCGGTTAGGCTTCGCCATTTATTTTGACTACAAATAAAAAGAATTTTTATTCTCATTTTTAAAACAAAAAGCCCTTAACAACTAAATGTCAAGGGCTTTTCGGGAGTTATTTTTTAGAATTATCTTCCTTTTTTCTCAGGAACGATTACATCTTCTACATCTGCTAATACACGACCACAGTGTTCGCAAACGATGATTCTTTTCTTGTCCTTAATATCAGCCTGACGTTGCGGAGGAACAACGTTGAAACATCCACCACAAGCACCACGTTTTACCATTACAACTGCTAAACCGTTGATGTAGTTACCTCTTAATTTATTGTAAGGACGTAACAAATGATCTTCAACATGTTTAACTGCTTTTTCACGGTCTTTCAAGTACTTCACTTCGTCTTCTTCACTTTCAGCAATTAACACATCCAATTCTTTGCGTTTTGCATCTAAGTCTTTCTGACGGTGCGACAAACGTGTTTCTGTTTCAGAAACTTCATCACGTTTATTTAAAATCTTGAATTCAAACTCACGAACACGTTTGTCAGCAAGTTCCATTTCAAGTTGTTGTAATTCAATTTCTTTCGAGATCGCATCGTACTCACGGTTGTTACGCACGTTCATCTGCTGATCTTTGTATTTGTTTACTAATTTCTCCGCTTCTTTTTTATTACCACGGTTCTTTGAGATTTCTTCTTCCAAAGAGGCGATTTCACGGTTAAACTTGTTAATACGAGTTTCGATACCCGCAATCTCATCTTCTAAATCACGCACTTCTTCTGGCAAATCGCCACGCATTTTTTTGATGCTATCTAAGGCTGAATCTATTGTTTGAAGTTTCAGAAGTGCTTCTAATTTTTGTGCAATGGTTGATTCGGTTGCTACTGCTGCCATTTTCGTTTACGTTAATCTTTAAGCGTTATGCCTTAATGCCTTGTGCCTTAATGCTATTTCGTTCTCTTGCTTCCTAACTTTTAAAAGTAAGAAACAGGGTTGGTATTTACTTCACTTTTGAGAATCGCAAATTTACAAAATTTTTCAGATAAATAACTAATTATTAAATCCTTTGTGTAAACTTCTGACTCATAATGCCCTATATCGCAAATAATTATCTTTCCATCGGCATCAAAAAACTCATGATACTTATAATCTGAGGTTATAAAAACGTCTGCTCCTTGGCGAATTGCGTCTTTCAAGAGAAAACTTCCAGCTCCTCCGCATACGGCTACCTTTCGAATTGGTTTATCTAAGAGAGGCGTATGACGAATCGTTCGGAGATTCATTGCCTCCTTTAGATGAGCTAAAAAAGCATACTCTGTTGTAGCCTCTTGCAACAAACCAATTGCTCCTGCTCCAACTTCTTGATTGACATTACTAATTTCACTCACATAATATGCCACCTCTTCATAAGGATGCGTTGCTTTTAATGTTTGAATTAATGATTGTTCTACATAACTCGGAAAAACAACCTCTACCCTACTTTCAAGAACCTCTTCTGCTTTTTGAGGCGAACCGATATAAGGATTGGCATTGATTGATGGTGTAAAACGTCCCACTCCTGTCACACTAAAACTACAATTACTGTATGCTCCAATTTGTCCTGCTCCTACTCGATGTAAGGCTGCCAATAAGGTATCGGTATTTTCAACAGGGACAAACGTGACGAGTTTCTTCAACAGGTTCTTTTTGGGGGCCAAAATTCGTACATTGATTAAACCAAGACGTTCGGCAATCATATAATTTACCCCATTTTGTACATGGTCTAAATTAGTATGAGTAGCATAAATAGCAATATCATTTTTGATGGCTTTAATCACCGCCCGTTCTACATAATTTTTACCATTAAATTGCTTTAATCCTTTAAAAACAATGGGATGATGGGCAACCACAAGATTGACTCCCTTGTGAATGGCTTCGTCAATCACGTCTTCTGTACAATCTAAAGAAACTAAAATGCCCGTTATGGCATTATCATATTCTCCTACAATTAATCCAGCATTATCATAATCTTCTTGGTAAGCAAGGGGAGCTAATGATTCTAAACAATTGGTAATATCTCTAATCGTTGTCATGCGAAAGCTTTTTATAAAAATACAGGGAAAGATACGCTATGAAACGCTATTTTCGCTATTTTGTTGAAATTTTTGTTTTGTATTTCTTAGAATATTCATCATTTCAATCATTGTTAAATATGAAAGTACGTCCAAGTGTAGCTATCATCGAAGGAGATAAAGTTTTATTAATGAGGTATCGATACGGCGAGGCTGATGTGTTCAATTTACCTGGAGGAAACACCGACCCTGGCGAGACGCTAGTAGAAACCTTACAACGAGAATTAGTAGAAGAACTCGGCATTGAAATTGCCGTAGAAGAGCTATTACTGACAGGAGAAGTCATTTTACCTCAACAAAAAACAGATGTACTCCACTGCGTATTCCGTGCAAAAATTACCCAAGGAATACCTGTACTAAACCCCGTAGAAACCTCCTCATTAGAAGTTCTTTGGAAAAATATTGATGACCTTGCTGATTTAGAAATGTATCCCAACGTAGGGTTCATGTTACAGCAACAACTCAATAGCTCTTCAAAAACCTCTACCTACGTAGGTAAAATTCCACAACGCTGGCATTAATCCACTCTTCATTCTAAAAAGAAATAGCCAATGACTTCGTGGTCATTGGCTATTTCTTTTTAGAATCTTAACGAGTTCTTTTACGGTCTAGCACTCACAGACTCTTTATACTTCTGAAACCAGTATTTAGCGGTTTTAGTATCTTTTAGGATATACTTTGTACCAGACATATAAGCACTACCCAAGAACCAGAGAGCTTCTTGATTACCTCCTCTAGCAGCCGCTTCCATTACTTTTAGGGCTTGTGAAGGATCTACATCTGTTTGTGTACTGTCTAGTTTTGCAAACATTCTTCGACCCACTTCAAACTGATTTCGAGCTTCTTCTGGTGATAGCGTGTTTACAGGTTCTTCGGTAGTTTCCGCATTTTGTTCAGCAGGAGCTTTTTCAACAGGTTTTATTTCAGCAACTTTAGGTTCTGTCACCGTTTCTACGACAACAGGTGCTACCACTTTTTCAACCTTTTCAATTTCAAATCGAGGAGCTTTTTTCGGCTTTTTCTCTTTTTTAGCCATCAGAACTTCCTCTTTTTTCGATTTTTTCTTAATTACAAAACGGTTCTTTTTAGCCTTGGTTACACGAGCAAGCTTAACAGAAGCAGCTTTATGTTTTACTTTATTAGCAAGGTCATGTTTGATTACAAAACGTCCTTTGGGAGCAGGTTTGATAGGAGTAACTTTTGCTAAAGGAGAACGAGTAGTAATGATTTTTTTCTTTGCATAAAAGTTAATCTGTTTCCTAGAAATTTTCATTTTCTGGGTGAGCAAATTTCGCTTAGGCAATGGCTTTACGGGTAAGGGTTTTACAGGTAAGGGTTTCACTACAGGACGAACGGGTACTTTTTGGGCTACCACAGGTGCTTTCTTAGGAACCTTCACTGTCTTTTGTACTTGCTTTACAGGTTTCGTAGTTTTAGCCTGAGCCAACAGTGAAAACCCATTAAAAAGCATAAAAAAGGACAAGATGAAAAATCTAATTTTTCCCATATTCTCAGTTTTATTAATGGTTAAGACGATTATTCGCATTAATTTTTACTGAAATTACCATTTGTTACAATAAAACACAAAAAATATAAACAAATTTTATCAAAAATTGCAAAAATGAGTTTTTAGTTCTAATTTAAAGAATCCAAATACTATGTTTCAATTTAAATCACTAATCTATGGAAGATTTATCGTCGAGTATTAGCGAACTAGCCATGTCACTCAATAACGTATGGGTGTTATTTTCAGCGTTTCTTGTTATGTTCATGCAAGCTGGTTTTGCTTTAGTTGAAGTTGGCTTTACTCAATCTAAAAATGGTGTTAACATCATCATGAAAAACCTCGTTGACTTTCTTATTGGCTCTATTGTCTTTTGGGCAGTTGGGTACAGTATTATGTTTGGCGACGATATTAACGGTTTAGTCGGTCAATTTTCTTTCCTCTACGGCCCCGACGAAGTAGATGGCTTACCTCAATTAACCAAAGTCATGTTCCAAACTGTTTTTGCGGCAACCTCTGCTACAATTGTTTCTGGAGCGATGGCAGAAAGAACTGTATTTTCAGCCTACTTAATATACAGTTTCTTTATTTCCTTAGTTATTTACCCTGTATCTGGTCACTGGATTTGGGGAGGCGGTTGGCTTTCAGAAATGGGCTTTATTGATTTCGCTGGCTCAACAGTCGTTCACTCAGTAGGTGGATGGGTATCCTTAGTAGGGGCGGCCCTTTTAGGCCCTCGTACAGGCAAGTACATCGATGGAAAAGCTCAAATAATTCCGCCTCAAAATCTTATTTTAGGTTCGTTGGGTGTCTTTGTCTTGTGGTTAGGATGGTTTGGTTTTAACCCAGGTTCGCAACTGGCAGCCGCAGGTACAGATAATGCCTTGGCAATTGCCCATATTGCGGTAAACACCAATTTAGCGGCCGCTGCGGGAGCACTAGCAGCGATGTTCCTAAGTTATTTCAGAACTAAGAAATGGTCGTTAAGCTTAACGTTAAACGGTGCTTTGGCAGGTTTAGTTGGGGTGACGGCAGGTTGTGCAGTAGTATCTCTAGAAGGAGCGTTCTTTATCGGTATTATTTGTGGTATCGCTCTTGTCTATTCGATTGATTTTGTAGAAAAAATATTAAAAATTGATGACCCCGTTGGAGCTATTTCTGTTCACGGAATCAATGGTTCACTCGGTACTTTGTTAGTAGGGGTGTTCGCTGTAGATGGCGGTTCATTATACGGAGGTGGATTTCACCAATTGTATATTCAAGCAATCGGAGTTGTTGCTGTAATGGCGTGGGCTGGTGGTACGTCCTTCCTCCTATTCAAAACGATGAAAGTCTTGAACAACTTTAGAGTTTCTAAAGAAATAGAACTAGAAGGGCTAGATATGCACGAACACGGAGAAGTAGCCTATAACTCATAACTCCGAAGGTACTCATCTAATCAATAAAAGTCCCAAGAGAAGCTTATCCCTTCCTTGGGACTTTTTTATGCACTTCAACAAAAGAGGCGAAAACTTGGAATTACCAGTTTCTGGTAGTTATTTTGTGGTATCAAGTCAATTACACTCCTTTTGCGAAATACTCTTCGCTCATATTAGTGGTTGATTTATAAAGAAGAAGGGAGAGAATAGGCTCTATGAACTTCTGGCAACCTACCCCGATCGTAAAGGCAAGGTGCTAATTCCTACCCAATTTCAGTTAACTGTTATCGGGAAATATAAACCAATTACGAAGCACTCATCCAGCCAACCTTTTTGCTGTACAGTACTCGTCAGGTTTACGGTTTTATCGTTTCATTCGCATTCGTGCGTGCATTTACCTGTACATTATTATGCAAAAATTCATCAAAATCACAACGGGAAATTACCTCATTGTGCATGGTTACGACCAAAACAATAAGGAAATTATGGAAGAAGTACGAGTTGAAAAACCCATGCTCAAGGTAGTGGCTATCGACCGAATTCAGTCGATAAGTGAAAAATATGTGCTCGTAACTTCCGCATTTGGAAGACTGCTTTACTGGGAATATGAAGAGAATTTTGAGGAGTTGACCCAACAATTTGAACGCAATAACCTTTTAGTTGTATAACATTGAATACGAAGATTTTTAAGTACAATCACCCTTTCCCTCTTGAAGCAGGAGGGGTTTTGCCAGAAATAGAACTTGCTTACCAAGCATTAGGTGAATTAAATGAAGACAAAAGTAATGTTGTCTGGATTTGTCACGCTTTTACGGGTAGTCACGATGTGGCAGATTGGTGGCAAGGATTAGTTGGACATGGAAAGCTCTTTAGTCCTGAAAAGCATTTCATTATTTGTGTCAATGTACTGGGCTCCCATTACGGCAGCACAGGCCCATTGTCCATCAATCCGACGACAGGAAAACCTTATTATCATAGTTTCCCGACCATTACGATGCGAGATATTGTTAATTCCTTTGATTTACTCCGAGAGCATTTAGGCATTAGCTGTATAAAAACTTGTATTGGAGGGTCGTTAGGTGGACAACAAGCAGTAGAATGGGCTATATCTCAACCAGAGGTCATTGAAAACTTGATTTTGGTAGCCACTAATGCCCAACACTCTCCTTGGGGAATTGCCTTCAATGAATCGCAACGAATGGCGATTGAATTAGATCCTACTTGGAAAGAGTCACATCCTCAAGCGGGTATCGAAGGAATGAAAGCGGCCAGAGCAACAGCCTTGATTTCATACCGAAACTATGAAACGTATGGCATTACACAGGCAAGGCAGGACGAAAGCTTAGATAAACCTTATCGTGCAGTAACGTATCAACGTTACCAAGGCGAAAAACTTGCTACTCGTTTCAATGCTTATTCTTATTTTGTGCTTTCTAAAGTGATGGATTCACAGGATGTTGGACGTGGAAGAGGGGGTATTATTAAGGCATTAAGTAACATAAAAGCAAAAACCTTAGTAATGGGGATTAAGTCCGATGCTTTATTTCCGATTACCGAACAAGAGTTTTTAGCAAAGCATATTCCTGGTGCTACTTTCCAAGCAATTGACTCGTTATACGGACATGATGGTTTTTTAATAGAGAGTCAATTAATGACAAAGGCGATTAAGATGTGGCTAAAATTCATCAAATTTGATGTTAACCCTCCTATCTACGACTTTATCCGAAGCTTAGAAATAAGCCATAACTAATTGAAAAAGCCCAGATTTTAGTAAAATCTGGGCTTTTTCAATTAGCAACTGTTTAACCTTTCTCGACACGAATGATATTACGGTTTGCTCCAATAAAGAGTTCAAACGGCTTCTTCGTTAGGTATCGATTCATACTCGACTATAATTTCACACTACGTTTTTTCCCTTTAGAATCAGCAATTTCAAGTCCTGTCACAGTTGAATTCACAAAAATGCGGTGAGCTGATTGTGATAAAAACGAAGATCCATAAGGCATTTCAACTTTACGAGAATGACCATTTTTCAGACGTATTATTCCTGTCATTTCATTCGCAGTCAATGCTACTCCAATGACAGATTTACTACTGCTAAAGAACTTTAGTTTATCTCTATTTTGAGAAGCTACCGTTAACAATTGTCCTTGAGCACCTTTCAATGCTACCAATCCTTTGGTATCTCCTGCGGTGCAATAGCCACTTTTATTAATCGGTAAAACGGTGAATGCACCTTTTCCATTTCCTAATAAAACAGTTCCATTAGACGCATCATAACGCCCTGCGGCAAGTTCTCCACCGAAATCATTGCCCGTGAGTATTACATCCAAATTACCATCTTGGTTCATGTCCTCTACCATCATTCCAAACACGGGAGCATACTGCGTTTCAACAGGAAGTTCTCTCACGTCAAAATTGCCATCACCTTTGTTTTCGAGGTAACTCGTCTTCATCCAGTTTGCTTTCAAAGTAAGAGCATCTTTCAACTCTTCGGGCTTCAATAAATCCTTAATTGTTCCTTTTGCATATTTGGCATAACTATCAAATCGTTGGCGAGTTTGAATAAACTGTTTTACCATATCATCTCGAGTATTATAAGGAAACTCCTTCCGAACACCGTCCAAATCTTTAAAATAGACAGTCGGAATGGCATCAAACATACCATCATTATTAAAATCTTTGGCATAGATATTCACAGGCATTGAATCAGATGCTCTCATGAGTGAGTTCAATCCCAAGTTTCCTGCGATGTAATCCATATCGCCATCATTATCAAAATCACCTGCACTTAAACTATTCCACCAACCCACTTTACTAGCTAAAATGGGTTGCTCTAGAATTGTAAATTTGCCTTGTTTATTTTTCAAAATTGTGATGGGCATCCATTCTCCAGCAAGCATTAAATCCATCCAACCATCGTTATCCACATCTGTCCAGAGAGCATCACAAGTTAACCCAATATTCTTTAATTGTGGAGCAACGGCATTGGTTACATCCGTAAATAACACCTTAGTGGCACGGCTGTCATTTCTGAGAATATAGCTACTTACAGGCTTTGGATAAGCAAAAGGCTCTACCCTTCCTCCAATAAACAAATCTAAGTCACCATCGTGGTCATAATCAGCCGCTTTAATACATGAACCCGACTTTAAAAACTTGGGAATTGCTTGTTCATTTAGTTGAAAATGTCCCTTACCATCATTCACATAAAAATGGTCTTGAAAAGCAGGAGAGTCAGGAGAAAATTCAGCCCCGCCACTCACAACATATAAATCTAGGTCGTTATCCAAATCTGCATCAAAAAGTAACACACCCATGTCTTCCGACAATTTTTCTTCTTCTTTTGCACCCGATAATAAATCACTAACCACAAATTTTCCATTAGCGTTTTGGAGTAAGAATTTACCTTTATGTAAACTAGCACCTCCTACAAATATATCATCTAAGCCGTCTCCATTTACATCACCAACCGCTAATGCAGGACCATATTGAGATAATTTATGAGGCAATAACTTTTGGACATTAAAATCAATAATATCTTTCTCCTCATGCGTAAACGGTACATTCAATAAATCTGTCACATCTGTTAAGAGCGTTTCATCTTTTTGCTCAACAGCGTTAAGCTGTTCCTTGGCATTCTTCTCAGAAACTACTAAAACTTGATTTGCCAACACGTTTTTCAACACTTGTCCCTTCCCATTTGGCCAAGTAATGGTAATTTCATCTATTTTACGAGTTTTCCCTAATCCAAAATGAGCGACAGCCTCAATCGTTGATAGATAACCACGATAAGGCGTATTTTCATAAAATTGTTGCTGTCCATGATTGTATTTAATAGATACTAACGCCCCCAATCCATTTACATTTCCTGCTAATCCTTCAAACTTAATGCGTAAATAATTGCTATCATCTGGTTTTTGCTCCGTTGCATTATTCTTAAAAATAGCAGCAGGGTCGTTGATATTATTCACCACATAATCCAAATCACCATCGTTATCTAAATCTGCATAAATCGCTCCATTCGAGAAACTCGGTTGTGAAATTCCCCACTTCTGAGAGACATCGTCAAAATGTAAATTTCCATTATTTTTATAGGCAAAGTTGTTAATTTTAACCGATGGAATAGAGTCTAACATCATCATTTTAGTCATCAAATTACCCATCGAAGCTCGGTATGCGATGAAATCTTGATCCGTAATATCTCTCGGGAATCCATTCGTAATAATTACATCTCTGAGCCCGTCGTTATCAAAATCCGTTACCATCGGAGTCCAACTCCAATCGGTTTCAGCAATACCCGCCAATAGTCCGACCTCGCTAAAAGTAGGTTGTCCCGTTTTAGGATTCACTCCGTTGTTAACCTGTAGTGTATTTCGTGGATACTGATAGCCATAACCATATTTTTCGTTATTCTGATAGGTTACATAGTTATTGGCAGGAGTCATCATTTTTTTTCGATAATTCGTTTCTGGCATCATATCCAAAGCGATAATATCGACTAGCCCATCGTTGTTTATATCTTCCACTTCATTCCCCATCGCCGAGTAAGAAGTATGTTTAAAGTAATCTTTTGCTTTGTCCGTAAACGTACCATCGTGATTATTGATATAGAGTAAATCATTGGTCAAATAATCATTAGTAACGTAAATATCTTTCCAACCATCACG
>JALRIJ010000102.1 GCA_023255485.1 Flectobacillus sp. | reverse complement strand
AGCCGATTCCATATCTACGATTAATTGATTCTGAAAATCAGTACGATAGAAATCTAGGACTACACTTCCCTTACGATTTCCTAAGGTAAAATCATTACTCAGGCTCACGCCATAGTTCCACGATTCTTCAGGTCTGATGGGTTCTAGCACTTGTAAGGCCCTACTGTTGACCAACATTCCAAAGTTTTCAGCAATGGCATTGGGCATTCGCCAACCTTTTCCTGCACTAATTCTCAAGTGATTATTGGCGGTCAAATCATACTTTGCATGAACTCTGGGCGTAAATCGTGTACCATAAAGATTATGAAAATCCACTCGCCCTCCTACGACTAAGGTCAGCTTTTGAGGTATTGTTAGTGTGTATTCTCCAAAAGCCCCAGGAACGATTTCCGTTCTCTTAAACGTAGAATCTAGGTATTTTTCATTATAATCATCTACTACAAAACTCGCTCCCAATTTGTAGGTGTTATTGGTCGTTTGAATGATATTTTGGTAAATTAAATTAGAATAAAGACTCTTTTGTTGACCTTGATATTTTCTTGAAGTCAATCCAAAATAAGCGTCCGCATCATGAAAGGTTCCGTTAACAATCAAGCCTAATCCTTTGTAAGGTTTATGTGGAAACAGTTTAGCCGTTTTCGTAAAAAACTCGACTCGTTTAGTAGTATTTCCAAATTGATATAATTGCGAAGCACTGGTCAAACTGGCATCTTGTCCACCCAACCGATTTTCATAAAGGGCTTTCACTCCGACTTGAGCCATAAGGGTCTCACTTTGGTATTTCCAACGATTCAAGACATTCACCAATCCGAAGGTGGGCATATCCTTAAACCCATCATGATTTTGGTCTATTACGGTTTGCTGTCCAGAAGCGTGTGTCAATAAAGCGACTGACCATTTTTTGGTCAACTCTTTTGCCGTGTTAACGTTCAACTCGCCACGACCAAAGGAATTCAAATAGGCATTTACATACAACTTATCCGAATTTTCAGGCTTTTGTAATTCAATATTCAATGCACCTGTCATGGATTCATACCCATTGACTACCGACCCTGCTCCTTTGCCTACATCAATCGAAGCAAGCCACGTTCCTGGGATATAGTTCAACCCAAACGTTGTTCCTAATCCTCTAATACTCGGAATGTTCTCTTGATTAATCTGTACATAATTCCCTGACAAACCTAATAACTGAATTTGTTTAGCTCCTGTAACGCCATCGGTATAACTTACCGAAACGGAAGCATTGGTTTCAAAGCTTTCTGACAAATTACAGCAGGCGGCTTTTGTCAAGGTTTTCATCGATATGTACTCTGAATGAATTGGGTTCAACTCATCGAGCTGATTTTGTGAAGCAGTTACCGTAACCGTATTGAGTTCTTTTCCTTCACTACGAAGATAAATCGTCAGAAAGTCGTCAGAATGCACCATCAGCGTATCAGACTGATAGCCAATAAAACTTACGATTAATTCATGCTGATTGACGGTTTTAGACAAAACGAATCGTCCAGCAGTGTCCGAAACAGTACCCTGTTGGGCATTTTTCCATCGCAGTACTGCTCCAATCAAGGAACTAGTAGTGCCATTCGTATTTTTTTCCAGGACAATGCCTTTTATAATTGTCTGAGCATTCATCGTGTGTGTTGTTAACAACAGCATGATGAATCCTAAATAGTAAGAAAGTCGATTAGTCATATTTTCTTGGTGAAATAGCAAATAGCTAGTTCATAAATAATTGTGTCAGGTATTTATTTATCTATCGTTGTAGGATACATAAAAATGACTACCTATGGCTATTAAATCACCCGTTATCTATCTAATAACTATGAATTAATAGCAATTTCAATAACGAGAAAAGCACGATAACACCAAGAAAAATCAAATACGAAAACATTGGACAACCAGCAAAATGGTTCGTCCTGTTCGGAGTAGGGTTTCTAGAAAGGAATCAGCAGGAAAAGCGTAATGACTACTTGAGACAAGAGATTTGGGAACAAAATAACTTAGCAACGAAAACGGTAAAGCCACCGTCTGCTCCTGTGCAGGCATCACACTTTTATGCAATACTGTTTGTGGAGTCACTTTTGCATAAATCACTTGATTTTTGCAACAACTCGCTCGTTTGATAGTGGGTTGTGGTGCTTTAGCCACTGAGTTTACTTTTTCTTTACAACAAGAAGAAGTACCCACAAACGAATAGGTTTTTTCGCCACGAATTTTACAGAAATGCTCGGTCACGGCAAATCCCGTACTCATCAAAAGTACTTGAATCGCTAACCAGCACGCTATAAATCGTTTTGAGAACATTGTCTATTTGATAAAAGATTCAATCACAAGCATTACCACGACATGGGCACACTTTACACAGACAAAACACATTTTACCAACAAAAGATTTCATGTAAAAGTGAACCTTTTGTACTAATAACGATGTCCATAGACTATTCGTATTTTTTGATTGCTCCTTAACACGGTCTTTTGCTTCTTCCACCATCGCTACACTATTGGTAGGTATTGCTAGGCTAGTTGAATCCCTAACTGCAACATTGGTTTTTCTTGCCACCTTCATTAACCCTGCAGGTTCTAAGAAGCCAAAGCTCGACATACCCAATTGAGTAAATAACAATGCTATAAAGAAAAAGAAGCGAGTAAAGTATCTAGTCATCATGTTAAAGCTGTGTATTTTTTAAATAGTGTACAAAGAACTAGTGGTTAAATTGGTAGGATAAAGTTAATAAACTAATAGCGAAGTTGTTAAGCAAAGAAGTATTTATTAAAAAAAAGATTAAAAAAGGCTAAAAAAAAAGCATTTATCGCAAAAAACAGGTATTTCTACGCTATCATTTGTGTATTTTTTGTAGTTGCTTTGTACCGTTAAATAAATAATAAGCATTTGCGAAAGAGCAAATGACATGCTAGTTCATCAACTAATTTATAGCATTACTCCATCATGCCGCTATGAATTCAGCAGCGACTAAACTTACTGTAAAATATGAAATGGTGGTTCTTAACTAAAAAAGAAGAAGAAGAATACGTCTTCCCCTTCGATCCGAATAATATTTCTTATTTGATTTTTTCAAAATCACTCAAGAAGGCTTTTATTCAACCGCTTAATAATGCGTCAGACCCAAACAAGCCTATTATTTTTGTTCCTAAACGTCATCAAGAAAAGTTTTTTGCGTGGCTTGTCAAGCACAATATTCGTCATGAAATTGGTTCTTAGCAACATAACAAAAAGGTTCTACCGTATTATAATCCTGTGCAATTAATAGTTCATTTAAAACGAGTGCCCTGTCTGTCTTACCTTTAGCTATTTAATATGATTCTATGTTTGGTGCGGAAAACCGCACCAAACAAATTTATTTCAAAAGTCCTTTCAACTCTCCATAAGGAATCTCAAGTTCTGTAACTCCTGCTGCATAGGCTTTAATTTCGTACACATTATAGAGAAATTTAATGCCCGTTGGCGTAAGCGTAAAGTTATCGTTCAGGAGAAATTTCCCATTTTCAAAAAAGTATCCATTCACATCATCCAACTTATCTGCAGGCTTCAATCCTTCTTGCTTTCTAAAATGCTTCTCAGCAATAAGAAGTAATTTTTGGTCAAAGTCTTTTACAAATACATCTTCCAAACGAACACGCTTAAAGGTAGTTCGGTCATACACATAGTAATATTCCATACTCACAGGATGCATACCACCCATAAACCAGTAGGTATTGGTATGCAACATCAAGTATTTATCTGTTTGACGTTGAACCGTTGTCTGACTTTCCATGTTCCAAGGCATTGCCAAGAAACCATCTTCATTTACTTTATTGGCATCAGTAGCATAACTTGCTCCCTCCTTGATTTGCTTATCGTACTCCTCGACAAAAGGCTTTGCTAATTCCTCAAAGTTCTTTGGTCTTGCTTTCGTAGAATCCTCCTCATTATGGAAAATATTGATTAATTCCTCTTTAATAGTTTCGTCAAAAGCTGCATTACCAAAAACGGGATACGAAAACTGAACAGTAGCACAAAGAGAATCCTTGCTTATACAGTTTTGACTATGTTTTTCATAGCTTTTAAGGGTATAACTTAGCGTATCCGACGTACTAGAGGTCGCATCTTTTGAGGCTGAATTACAGGCGAATAGTCCTGCAATAATTGGAATAAACAAGGTGATTTTTTTCATGAATATCAATCAATTAGTGTCGATGTTATTCGTTGTGTCGAGATATAGTCTAACCTGATTTTAGGTAAACACAAAGGACATCGTTGAACATTAAACTTTATATTAGGCCTCGTAAAACTCCAGCGGTAAACCGTCTGGGTCTTCAATAAAGAAAAACTCTTTACCCGTACACTCATCGATTCGGATAGCTTCGCAAATAACTCCTTTCTCTAAGAGAATTTCACGAGTGGCTTCTACATCAAACACCTCAAAAGCCAAATGACGTAAACCACGAGCTTCTGGACGAGAAGGACGTTGAGGGGGGTCTGGGAAAGAAAAGAGTTCAATTTGATAATGGCCATTTACTGACAAGTCGAGCTTATAGGATTGACGTTCCTCTCGGTAGATTTCTTGCACAATCTGGAAACCTAACACCTTCGTATAAAAGTGTTTAGATACATCGTAATTACCAACAATAATGGCAACGTGATGAATTCGTTGGATGGGTAACATAAGCGTCTAAAAGGTTATTTGGGGGCTCGAGTAAGTACTGGTTTTTGTTTTTTTGTAAAAGTACAGAAATTAAGATAGAACTATGCAAAATGGTTTTTGTAACTTGCAGAAGTTTTTAACGAAATTCACAGCCTTATTTCATCATGAGCAAGCAAATTATTTTTACAGATAAAGCTCCCGCAGCTATTGGTCCTTATTCACAAGCTGTTTTATCGAATGGTACACTATACGTTTCTGGACAAATCGCTTTAATGGCAGCTCAGTTCGGAGCAAGTATTGAAGAGGAAACTCGTCAAGTAATGGAAAACTTAAAAGCCATTCTTGAAGCCGCAGAAATGAACTTTGAGAACGTAGTAAAGTGTTCTATTTTCGTAAAAGATATGAATAACTTCGCTACCATCAACGAAGTGTATAGCCGCTATTTTGAAGCCAACCCTCCTGCTCGTGAAACCGTAGAAGTAGCTCGTCTACCAAAGGATGTAAACGTAGAAATTTCTTGTATTGCGGTGAAGTAAGGAACAACTGAATTACCACAAACGCTTACCTTTTCTGGCAATGCTTCCATCCAGTTTGAAGCAAGAATAAGGACAGCTTTTCAATAAATAACCAATTTTTTAAAATGAGTCAACCAACAAGAGTTCGTTTTGCACCGAGTCCAACGGGTGCTTTGCACATCGGAGGTGTTAGAACAGCCTTATACAATTATTTATTAGCCAAAAAATTAGGAGGAACCATGCTCCTAAGAATTGAAGATACTGATCAAACTCGCTTTGTAGAAGGAGCAGAAAACTACATCATCGAGGCACTTAACTGGTTAGGAATTACCATCGACGAAGGTATTGGTGTGGGTGGCCCTCATGCTCCGTACCGTCAGTCGGAACGTAAAGATATTTACAAAAAATACGCTCAACAACTAATCGACGAAGACAAGGCTTATTATGCGTTTGATACTTCGGAAGAATTAGATGCCATGCGTCAAGCATTTGAAGCTCAAGGTTCTGCATTTCAATACAGTGCGGCTACTCGTACTCGTTTAAAGAACTCGTTGACGCTCTCAGCAGAAGAAACAAAAGCAAAAATCGAAGCGGGCGAACCTTATGTCATTCGTTTGAAAGTACCTGCAAAAGAAGAAATCCGTTTGAAGGATTTAATTCGTGACTGGGTACACGTTCACTCTTCGACGATTGACGACAAGGTATTAATGAAGTCGGACGGAATGCCTACTTACCACTTAGCCAACGTAGTAGATGACCATTTGATGGAAATCACCCACGTAATTCGTGGCGAAGAATGGTTACCTTCTGCTCCCCTACACGTGCTGTTATACCGAGCGTTAGGTTGGGAAAGTACAATGCCACAATTTGCTCACCTTCCTTTGTTGTTGAAACCAGAAGGAAACGGTAAATTGTCAAAACGTGATGCTGATTTAGGTGGTTTCCCTGTGTTTCCCTTAGAATGGAAAAACCCAGATGGTTCTACCGCAAAAGGTTTCCGTGAAGAAGGTTATTTGAAAGAAGCAGTTACGAACTTCTTAGCATTTTTGGGTTGGAATCCAGGAACAGAGCAAGAAATGTTCTCAATGCAGGAATTAGTTGATGCCTTTACGCTAGAAAGAATCAATAAAGCGGGTGCTAAATTTGATATTAACAAGGCTAAATGGTTCAACCAGCAGTACTTAAAGTTACGCTCGGATGAAGAACTAGCGAGGGAATATTTAAGCGATATTGATGTTGAAAAAGCAGTTAAAATCGTACATTTATTCAAAGAACGTGTAACCTTCCCTCAAGAAATTGCGAGTGAAGCCAAGGCATTATTACAAGCTCCAAGCAGTTACGACGAAGCCGTTGTTGCCTCAAAATGGAATGATGATGCCAAGCGTGGAATCGCTGCATTTAAGGAAGCCTTGGTTGGCTTGGATAATTTCGTAGCAGACGAAATTAAACATACCTTGAGTGCCGAATTAGAAAAATTGAGTATCAAAATGGGAAAAGTAATGCAAATGTTACGGGTAACCATTACGGGTTTAGGTGCTGGCCCTGACTTGATGCTTTCAATGGAAATTATGGGTAAAGAAGAGGTGATAGCTCGTTTAGAAAAAGCATTGACTACGCTCTAGTGGAAATGATAGATTTTGGATGATGAATGTTGAATTAAGTACCCCGACATATTCGACCACATAGATACATAGAAAACATAGTTGTGTTAATTCTTGAAAATCAACTACTTATGTTGACTATGCTTATATAATTTTAAAATAAATGTGTCTGATTACTTAAATGCTCCATATTTTTAGCAAAAACCGTCACTTTACAGTAAACTGGATTAGATTTGTAAAACAGGTAGGTCGTATTTTACTGATAGGTAGGTCTTTGTGCCTATGTGCCTTGCAAACTCGATGCCTTTTAGGATAACTAAAAAGATGACTTTATAATAAATCATTTGTAACCATGGCAAAAAAGAAAGTTACTCCCAAAAAAGAGTTACCTAAAGTTCATACAGAGTTAGGTGGATTCGACATTTCGATTAATTCCTTTGGTGAAATCAACCGTAGCATTGATATTGATAAAATCAATGAGTTTTTGAATAAACACATGGATGATAAAAAACTCAGAGGAAGAGACGAAGAAGAAGTATAACTAGGTAAGAATTATAAATTTTGGATGATGAATTTTGGATTAAATACTCCGACATCTTTAACCACATAGGGACATAGAAAGCATAGTTTTAGTAAGATCTGGTAATCAACCACTTATATTTTCTATATTATTATGTGACTCTTACAATAAATGTGTCTTAATACTTTAATCCAAAATTTAAAATTCATCATTCAACATTTTACCTACGTGGTTACAAAAATTAAAAACAACATGAAAATAGATAACGACGCATTACAAAAAATAGCCCATTTGGCACGTTTAGAAATGCCCGCATCCGAAGAACAAGGATTGTTGGATTCGCTAAACTCAGTACTCAACTGGATGGAGGAATTGAACGAACTTGACACCGATGGGGTACAGCCTTTAACTCACATGAGTTTAGAGGTAAACGCTCTTCGTGAAGACAAGGTCATTCCAAACATTAGCCGTGAACAAGGCTTAAAAAATGCTCCCAAACAAGACGGGGAATATTTCCGTGTTCCGAAAGTAATGGAATAATTTTTTTTAAAGAAAGTAGATAAGAGTTACGATTGTTTTTTCAGTCGTAGCTCTTATCTACTGGTATCTAATACCTGAGTAGTTAAACTTATTTTTATTTAATTATATCTAAACAAAAGTCAATATGAATCTACAACATTTACGAACACTAGCACTCCTTTTAGTATGCTTGATCTGCCCGTTACTCACTGAAGCTCAAACACCCAGCTTACAATGGATTAACACATTCACACAGGGAAGCTCAACATCTTACATCACAAGTACCGCAAATGGACCAAATGGTTTATTCACTCTTGTAAGCGACTACTCTACCTATGGATATCGCAGCACCACTCTTTACAAATATGGTGCAACTGGGAAAATATGGGAATTAGCTTTATCTAATTGTTACGGAAATGGATACTGTGACTATTATTCCATTAGCCCTGCCCAAGATGGCGGAGTATTAGTATTGGCTAGCCCATCTGGATATGCGACTAAGTTTGACAACAATGGCAACTACCAATGGTCGCAGTCTATTAGTTCTCGTATCGCTTCTGCAACCTTAGATGGAGGATTTCATGTATTGACCTCCTCTAATAATGACATTCGAAGATTCTCCAACACAGGAGCCCTACAATGGACATTAAGTACAAACAACTTATCAGTGAATGACCTTAAAACAACTTCCGATGATGGCTTTGTGATTACTACTTCCACTGTTACCAGAAAATACAACTCCAGTGGTGCATTACAATGGAGTATCAATTTGGCAGGAAATAAAGTACTCGTAATTGACCCTGACAATATCTTTGTTCAAGGATCGCAAGGAATCACTAAAATTCAGCTAAGTACGGCAAGTCAGCTTTGGAACTATGCTCAAACGGGTATTAACGACATCAAAGTAACAAGTGACCAAGGATGTGTTTTTGTTACAGCAAATAATGTTGTTCGCCTAAATTCAAATAAAGTAATCACATGGAGTAACACCAATTATGGCGGTGATCAAGTAATTGCCACAGGAGATAATGGTTTTGCGATACGCAAGGGTAGCTCTACGATTATTAAAATATCTAATGCGAATGCCTTTCAATGGAGTAAAACAGTTAATAATCCCAATAACCTAGACTTAAAAATCTATTCAGCTTTAGACAATGGAGTTTTCCTTACTGGGTATAACTACAACTACGGGTACTATGGCTACAAATACTTTAGCTTTATCAGTAAAATATCGTCACAAGACGATGTCTGCACCTATAAAGTAGGTATTTATAATTCAAACACAACCTCTACTTTTTGTAAAAATATTAGTAATGTCACCTTACAACTTAAACTGAATGACAATATCTTAGACAGTTACAGTAAAGCCTCATTCTTAACTGATTTTAGCATCCAATGGAAAAAAGACAATGTTGATATTGCGGGAGCAAATGATATAAGCTACACTCCTACTCAGGGAGGAAGTTATACAGTGACGATTCAGCAAGCAGGTGCTTGTTCGGTAACTTCATCGGCAACAATACTTACCGTAATAAATCCATCTGCACCTGTAATTTCAGCAAGTTATAATCCTGTATGCCAAGGGGTTGCTACAACGCTTACCGCAAATGGTTGTGATAATGGAACGGTAGTTTGGTCATCTGGTTCACGAGGAACTAGTCTGACGAGTACACCAGTTTCATCTCCATCTTATTATAATGCTTATTGTTCCGTAGATTATAAAATTGGAACTCAAACATATTCGTGTGCTAGTAACACTTCTGCTAACTATGCTGTAACAACTACTCCCAATTCTCTAAGGTCAAGTATTTCTAGCAGTGAAAGTAATATTTGTTCTACGGGCAACGTCAGTATGTCGTCAGTAGTGACAGGTGGGACTACACCTTATAAGTATGATTGGGCTTCCTCATCACAGACGAGTATTTCTCAAAACTCAAGCTTTTCTGCAAGTGAAGCTGGAAATTATTATCTAAAAATAGTCGACGCTTCTGGATGTCAGGCGACTTCTAACACGCTATCCATTACAAAATCCAATCCAAGTGTCACAATCAATGGTAATAATGAGTTTTGTTCTGGCACAAGCATAACACTAAATTCAAGTATTAATTCTGGAACATCTCCTTTTAAATATAGTTGGACAAAAGATAATAATACACTAGGAGCTGACGCAAATTTAAATATCTCAAAAGGTGGAACTTATACTCTTACCGTGACAGATGCGAAAAACTGTTCAGTAATTCAGTCTAAAGTTGTAACGGAAAATCTTTTACCACAACTCAACATTAAAGGAAATTTAGAGTTCTGTACAAATAGTAGTACTACGCTAACAGCAGAGGCTTCATCGGGCACTCCTAATTATTCGTATAGTTGGTCAAAAGATAATAATGTACTAGGGACAAATCAAAATATAAGTATCTCAAAAGATGGAACTTATACTCTTACCGTGACCGATGCAAAAAACTGTTCCACAGCTCAGTCTAAAGTTGTAACGGAGAATCTTTTACCACAACTCGACATTAAAGGAAATTTAGAATTCTGTACAAATGGAAGCACTTCCTTAACAGCAGAAGTTTCTGCGGGTACTCCTAATTATTTGTATAGTTGGTCAAAAGATAATAATGTACTTAAAGGAGAAACGAACCCAACTTTAATTGTCACAAGTAATGGAGTGTATATACTCACAATAACTGACTCGAAAAAGTGTACTGCAACTCC
>JALRIJ010000101.1:299-10582 GCA_023255485.1 Flectobacillus sp. | reverse complement strand
AACCAAAACGCCAAACATTTTGCCACTTACCCAGCCAGACTGCTCTTGGTCTAAGCCAAAATTATGTGTAAAGTCTTGTTGCGTTTGTAAATGCAACTGTAACTCATTGGCAGCTAACACACTCAAAGGATGAGGGTCATAGTAAAAGGGAAACGTGAATTTTTCAGGTAGGGGAATACCTGAAATAGATGATTTGAAGGGTTGGAAAAGTGAATTTGTCATGTGACAAAGATACGGCAAATGAGATGATTTATGAAAAAATGTGGGAGATGAACGATAAGACTGTTACCTTCTCAACAAACTTCTACGATACACATCACGAATAAATTCTTCGTAAGAAAAGGTTTTCTTAAAATCATCATCCAAACGGTCGAAGTTTTCTAGGATGATTACACTCGTTTGCGAAGCTGGATAATAAAAGTTGATTGACACAAAGCCAGATGAATAGCCACTATGACCAAATTCTAATAAACCATCATTTTTGTTAATCTGAAGCCCATAGCCGTAGCCAACATTGCCCCAAATTGGGTGATTACGCTTGGATGATGCGGTTGTCATTTTTTGATATGATACCTTAGAGAGTAACTTTCCTCCGTGTAATAACTTATTCCATTGTTGTAAATCGCCAATACAAGAGATTAACGAACCCGCAGGGATGTAGGCAGTTTCAAAGGTTTTGATTTCTTCTTTAATCACACCGTCTTTTTCTCTAATATAGGCTTTGGCTAAATCGGGCATATTCCTTAAACTTGGGTCTGTTGAGTGCAGCATTCCGCAGCGTTTAAAGAGAGCTGTTACCTGACTTGAGTATGATTTGCCCGAAACACTAGCGATGATGCGACCCAACAACGCATACCCTAGCCCCGAATAAGCAAAGGTCGTTCCTGCTGGGGTTGCCAATGCTGTGTCCAAAGCAACGATGCCCGAAGTATGATTTAGTAATTGATGAGTAGTAACAACCTTTGCCCAAGGCTGGGTAAGTTCAGGTAAATAAGTTTTAATGGGAGCATCTAATTTCAAGCGATGTTTATCGACTTCTTGTAAAATCAATACTGCTGTAATTTGCTTAGAAAGCGAGCCAATCACAAACTGAGTAGTCTTAGTAAACTTCGTTTGTTGCTCAAAATTGGCCATTCCATTGGTATTTGCGTACAAGATGGCATCTTTGTGGGCAACCAAGACGACACCATTAAACCCCGTCGGGCTTTTGCCTTCCGACTTGATTAATGAATCTATTTTAAGCTGCCAAATGGGCTTTAACTGAGCGAAAGAAGACTGTCCCAAACAGCCGAACAGTACTGCGAAAAGGAACGTTTGAATGTGTTTCATGAATGGTATTTGATGATTTTATGTGTATAGATTAACAAAAAACAGGTACTGATTTTTAGTCAATACCTGTTTGCGAGAATTTAATATCGAATTATCCAAAAAGGATTTCGTTCTTCTTTGATTTTCTCTTGAATGAACTTTCTGAGCATTTCTTGATAGGCAGCATCATTGATTTTCTTACCTTTTTGCTTTTTGGGTAAATCCAATTCAGTAGTTAGTTTTTTACTTTCAATTCTACTTGCTTCTACCGTTACAGCCCCGTCATTAATATCTAATGCCAAGATAAGTCCAGGCAAACCGTAAAGTCTTTCTGGCCCAGCACTCACAGGAATATCTTGAGCAAACCAAGCGATAATTTTCTGATTTTTTACCGTATCCTGAATCATCGCTTTCATACAAATATGCCCTGCTACGTCTTTGATGTCGTTGAGAATTTTCCAGTTGGGTACTTGCAAGGAGTCTTCAATGAGATAGACTTTACCTAGCATTTCAACGGCATCATTCATGGTGTTTTTCTCGAAATTTCGTCTGATATTGTATTCTTCTTTACGCCAAGAATACCCTTCCGATTCCTCTGATTGTTCTTCCGAATGCGTATATCTACTTTCTTTTTCGTTGAAAAAAAGTAACGTATATTCTTTCCAATCGTCTTTTCCGCCAAACATATACGCCTGTTTTTCCTTTTCTTGCTTACTCAAATACGAAAGTGTACCGTTGAGTTTTGTCCAGTAAGTAGTGCGAGTAAAGTGAATAATTCCTTCGTTTTGCTGTGCGTATGTTTGGAAGGAAAGAGCAAACAGAGCAATGATGATAATGCTATTTTTCATGATTTCTGAATTGGATAATAAGGAGGGAATACCACAATGGCTATTCCCAACCTTGATTTTTCTTTAATTTATCTACATGTCCTTTCATGTTGTAGGTCAAACTCAACATAAAGTAGCGTGCTAAAGTCAATGCCGTTAAATTAGAGACTGTATTTTGATAGCCTTGTTGAACGATACTTTGACGCTTGTTAAAGATATCAAAAGCGGCTAAACGAACTTCTAACTTATTTTCTTTCAAGAATAAACGACGAACCGAACAGTTGAAAATCGGAATATCTTGATTGAAATCAAAACGATCGTTTCTATAGTTGGTATAATCCAAATTGGTTTCTAAGAAGGTTTTCTTAGCAAAATTCCATTTGACAGAAGCATCAAGGCTGTTGTTACGAATATGTTGATTCTGAGCTTCGCTGATGGTATATTTAATGATGCCAAAACCTAACCTCCCATTGGCTGAAATAATCAATTTCTCGCTAGGAGTCAGACTAAAGCCTAGTCTAAATTCGTAGTTTTGGGTATTATTTTGATTCAAGACTCCGTTGATATAAGTTGGATTAGAAGACACATTGAGCGATGAATTAACATTGACCGTCAACTTTGTTTTGATAATCGGAAAGCCTGTGTACAAGCCCGAACTGAATCGTCTTCCTCCAGATAAGTTTTCTGGACGAGTTCGAGTGACAAAGGTTGTAGGGTCAACGGTCTGATTATAAACTACCTGACTCAAATAATAACTGTAATCTGCCCACAAATTGATGTTTAGGAAGGTGGCAGGGTCGAATTTATAAAAGTAAGTACCAAGGCTATGACTTTTTTCGGGACTCAAGTCAGGATTACCCGTTGACAAATAAAAGGGATTATTGTTATTGATGACTGGTTGTAAATCGGCAATTTGGGGTGCGTCAATGTTTAAGTTATAGTTAAAACTCAAGTACGTATTACTTTTTAGTTCAATATCAGCACCGATATAAGGAGTAACCTCATTGTAATTTCTGGAAATACTGCTGATCAATTGAGCGTCTTTTCTTGGATATAATTTTCCATCAAGGTCAATGCGTAAGGCTGCAAGACCCAACGTGACATTCACTCCCGAATGAGAATAACGCATACTGGTTCCGAAACGGTTATAGCTAATATTGTTTTTATAATAAGTACTCAAACTATCCATTCGCTGATTGGCCAATTTCGCATTAAAAGCATCTCGTCCCACTTCTCGGTTATCGGTACTGAAATTATAGAAACTTTCCCAGTAGATTTTTTTAGAAAGTGGTTCCATGAACAAGGCACTACCTTTTAATAGGTTTTGACGGTTTGCATTATTGTTCAACTGTCCTAATGCACGGATTTGGTCTGCAACCGTTCCTGCATTTAAAAATTTACTGGTAGAATTAAGGTTCTCTGTACCATCGGAGTTGTTGACATTATAGCCAGTACTAAAGGCAAAAGTTCTCCCTTTTTTCTTGAATTTATGGCGATAAATGATGTTACTGGTCAAGTTAAAAGAAGAAACGTCAGAACTGTTATTGAGTTCTGTGGCAGTACGTAGTGCATTTGCTTCCGAAAAGTTACGTTCTGCTTCTTTTGTAGCGATGGTATTGGTACTAAATCGCAGATTTACTTTAGCAATGACCGTATTACTTGAATCTACCATTTGTTCAAAACGAGTTCCTATACTATGGTTACCTCTAAAATTGCTTTGATTGGTCGTATCAATTGTGGTAAAGGAATTGTCTTGTAAAAACGTTTTTTTACTCTGATATTGGTCGAGCGTCAAACGAGTTTGATTATAGAAATAGCTGGTGCTAAGTTTCGTTTTCTTATTGTCGAAGTTATAATTTACACCACCTCCACCATTTTTGGTAAAGCCTCGGCCATCAAAATTATTTGTAATACCGTCGCCATTTGAATAATAGTAACGCCCACCACCTCCAAAGCCAAAATCACCGTTATCATTTTGGTTAAAGGTATTATTTCCTTTAAATTCACCGTAATCACTCCAGTTTACGCCCGTTTCGTTGATGTTGTTACCATAGCCCAAGATTGAAAACTGTTCTTTTTTATTGAAGCGGTTGTAATTTCCACGCAAGGCCGTCCGAGAGTCTGTACCCACTGCTGCTGTAATTTTCCCAAAAGCTCCCTTTTTATATTCGTCTTTTAGCTCTAAGTTAATCGCCTTTTCCTTTTTTCCGTCATCAACACCTGTTAACTTGGCTTGCTCAGATTTGTCGTTAAAAACTTGAACTTTAGAAATGGTTTCAGCTCCAAGATTTTTGGTAGCCGCCTTGGGGTCATCGCCGAAAAAGGCTTTGCCATCGACCAATACCTTCTTAATATCTTTCCCTTGAGCTTTAATATTCCCTTGTGCATCCACTTCCATACCGGGCAAACGGCGGAGTAAATCCTCGACGGTTGAGCCTTGTGGTACTTTAAAAGAACGAGCGTCATATTCGATGGTATCACCCTTGATGGTAAGTGGAGCTCTAGCCGTTTTTACCACCACTTCCAATAATTCCTTACTAATGGGTTTGATACCAATGGTGCCCAAATCAACGATTTCTTTGACCGAAGGGCTGATTAATTGTTGGTAGGGAATGTATCCTACGTATGAGATTTTGAGAATATAATGGGCATTTTTGACGTTTCTAAACTCAAAAATACCTTTGTCATTTGCCCTTGAAAAATTCACCAAAGCAGAATCTTTGGGTTGTAGGAGCATGACGGTAGCACCTGCTAAGACATCCGAAGAAGTATCTTGAACGATACCTTTAATGCTGACTCTGAGGGGGTTTTGAGCTAAGCTAGAAAAGGTATAAAACAAGCATAAAAACAGGAAAATAGAAAATTTTCTCATGATTGATTGAAGTTGTTGGAGGTACTTTTTTACAATAAATTTAGGATAAAACCCAATGACAGGTTTGGGAGGACGCATTTACGCCTGAGTGTCGTTTTTTAATTCATAGTAGGCTTGGTTTGTTTATTTATGCAACGAGGGAATTTAGTACTAGCAAAAGTATGATTATTTTCTTAGTCTTGAGAGGTCAAATTAGGTTTTTAACATTCTTTAACTACGCTTATAATAACTCAATAAGGTCAGCTTTATTGTAATTAGGTATTGAATATTTTATTCGATGGGCTTAAATTACAGGTTGACTGACAAAAGCTAAGTTTGCAGATACTTAGTAAGTAATGGGACCAAATGAGTTGGTGTAAAATCTGTAAGGCTTTATGAATAATGAATTTATCTTTAGATATGCAAAAGGTGTGTAAAAAGTATAGGGTTTAAGGTATTTCATACCAAATAATATGCTATTACTAGATTTTTTAACTATTATTTAGCAAAAAAACAGTTGCTTTTAGCTTTAATCCGAGCAACGGTCGCTCATAAACATTTGACTTTTTACACAACCTCTACTAGTCTTATGTCTAGCTACAAGTGAATTTCTTCCCACTCCAAACCTGCTACTTTTTTTGTTTCGGTTGAAAAATTAATACCTATCGCAATTAACTTTTTATGCTCTTGTGAAAAAGGTTGTAAATACCCTTTGTCTTTAATCTGTTGCAGGGCTTTTTCTGCCGATTCATCTAATTTGAACTCGATACAATAAACGTAGTCTTGTAAACGAATCAAAGCATCCATCCGTCCGTCTGACGTTTGTACTTCCGACTGAATATAAACGCCCAGCAACGTAAATGTTAAATGAATGATAGCATGATAAAAATGCTCATTTTCTCGTTGCCATAATTCATAAGGTAATGATTTGAATATGGTGTTCAAGATTCCTTCCAAACGATCAATTTCCCCTTTCTCTAATAGTTGTCTGATTTTATCGACATAGACCACTCCATAACCTAAATCACTTTGATTATAAGCAGCCATTAACACTTCTATGTAGGAAGACTTAACTTCTAAATTAGGGTAGTCTAATGTATAAAAACGACTTTTTTCATTGTAAGACTTTACTGTTAGATAACCTGTTTGAAACATCAAGGGAATCAACTCCAATCTTTCAATATCGTAGGCACTGAGGGCATTAGCACCAATTTCGATTTCTTCAAAATTATATAAATGTGTCTTCTCTGCCAATTTTATCAAGAAGGTGGGTGTACCCGTCTCAAACCAGTAATTTTGATACCTTCCTTCTCTAAAAAAGTGCATCAATGAAAATGGATTATAGACGCTTATTGAAGAGTCCCACGAATAGCCATTATACCATTTTTTGATTTCTTCTTTAGAGTATATCGTTAATTCTTCAACAAAATTGGTTTCTAATTCTGTTTGAGAAATACCACAACTTGCCGAAAAATGATGACTTAGCGTGATGTCAGTCAAATTATTCAAATCCGAAAAAATACTTACTCTCGAAAACTTAGATACCCCTGTGATAAAAACCAGTTTCAAATGAGGGTCTGCATCTTTCAAGACAGAATAAAATACCTTCATTATATCCCGATTTTCAAGGGCTTTTTCCGTTTGATCTCCTAAAAAATCAATGATTGGTTTATCGTATTCATCTATCAAAACTACCACCTTACCTTTGCTGATAGCCAGTTTTTCAATGAGTTCTTTGAATTTCCCACTGATGACTTCCTCCGTAAGTTGAATGCCAGATTTATTTGCAATATTATCTAATTCATCACTTATCGCTTTTGTAAGCCCTTTTTCCTTATGTCCAATGTTGCTAAAAGAGATACGAATGATGGGATTAGTTTGTTCCCAATTCCACTTATCTTCTATAAACAAGCCTTTGAATAGTTCTTTTTTTGCCATAAAAAGACATTCTAAAGTGCTTATAAACAACGACTTTCCGAACCTACGAGGGCGTGATAAAAAGTAATATTTACCTTCATCTACCAATTTGTAAATAAATGGAGTTTTATCTACATATAGATAGCCATTGTTACGAATCTCTCCAAAATCTTGAATGCCTACGGGATATTTTTGTATCATGTTCTTCTAAATAATACTTCATGTTTAGATTTGTAATTAGGTGACGTTGAAAGTCACCTAATCACTTCATTAATCGCTAAAATATAGCATCAAGCTTTTTTATGCAATTGATAAGAACTGCTATCTATCGTATTTACTCTACAAAGCCCTATCTAAAGCAAAAGCTTCTAAATGGTCGGAAACTCGTTTTACAAATTGTCCTCCTAACGAACCATCTACGACACGATGGTCATACGAGTGTGAAATAAACATTTTATGACGAACGCCAATCATATCGCCTTGAGGAGTTTCGATAACTGCGGGTTTTTTCTGGATAGCTCCAAAGGCAATAATCGCTACTTGAGGTTGCATAATGATGGGCGTACCCATAATGTTGCCAAAAGTACCAATGTTCGAAATTGTATAAGTACCGCCTTCTAAATCTTCAGGTTTTAATTTATTTTCTCTTGCTCGTTTGCTGAGGTCGTTGATTTTTTTAGTCAAACCTACCAAATTGTATTGGTCAGCATTGTGAATGACAGGTACAATCAAATTGCCACTAGGTAAGGCTACTGCCAAACCAATGTTGATATTACGTTTGTAGATGATTTTATCACCTACAACCGAAGCATTTATCGCTGGAAATTCTTGAATTGCTTTTACTACGGCCTCTACCAAAATTGGAGTAAACGTCAGGTTTTCGTTGTACTGTTTCGAGAAAGACGCTTTTTTACTTTGTCTCCACAAAGCGATATTGGTCATATCTGTTTCTACAAAAGACGTAACGTGCGGAGCAATGCGTTTTGAATCGACCATGCGTTCGGCAATCATTTTGCGCATTCGATCCATCTGTACGATTTCATCATCTCCTGAAATCGTCACTGGCGTTGCAATCGACGGAGCCACACTTGTTGCAAGAGGAGCTTCAACGGTTTTTTCTGGAGTAGCTATCACGGTAGCTGGGGGAGTAGCAACAGGTGCTTTTCCTCGTATTTCCAAATAGGCCATCATGTCGTGTTTCGTGACACGACCATCCATTCCCGTTCCTTTGATTTTAGATAGTTCTTCTGCTCCGATACCTTCCTCTTTGCAGATACTCATCACCAAAGGAGAATAGAAACGGTTTTCATCGGCATTGGTCAAAGAACCTAAATTCAAGTCAATGCCTGTTAAAGCTTCAATGGTTGCTAATTCCTGTTCGAGTGTTTCTACGACAGGAGCAATTAATTCATCATCCGAAGCGACAACCCCATCCGTTTCTAAAATACAGATAGGTTTTCCTACTAAAGCCACTTCGCCTTCTTGTACCAAGATTTCCTTGATAATCCCACTATCGCTTGCAGGAACTTCTGTATCAATTTTATCCGTAGCGACTTCCAATAAATAGTCATCTGCCTCAATACGGTCACCCACCTTTTTTAGCCACGTCAAAACGGTAGCTTCCATAATACTTTCGCCCATACGGGGCAATACCACTTCAATTAGAGCCATTTTATACTACGTTGAGTTTTTTACGTACCAAATTCAATAAATTCACAGCGGTTAAATGAATGTTTTGTTCTCTTGAACCACCCAATTGGAGTTTTTTCGTGATAACCTCCGTTTCGGTTGCTATCGCAATCCAGATTGTACCTACAGGTTTTTCCTCCGAACCACCATCTGGACCAGCAATACCACTAGTTGCCAAGCCAATTGAAGCCTTACATAGTGTACGTACTCCCTGAGCCATTTCGATAATCGTTTCTTCCGAAACTGCTCCAAACTGTGCTAAGGTACTTTCTTTTACCCCCAAAGGATGAACTTTTACTTCGTTAGCATACGCCAAGACTCCCCCTAAAAAATAGGTTGAGCTACCTGCTACCTTGGTAAATTGATGTGCCAAATAACCGCCTGTACAACTTTCAGCAACGGCAACGGTTAAGCCTTTTTCCTTTAATAATCGTCCAACGACTTGTTCGATTTCATCGTCACCAAAACCATATACAAATTCTTGAATCGTTGGTAATACCAACTGAAATTGAGCTTCGACATCTGCAGCTACTTGAGCTTCATTTTCACCCACACCTGTTAAACGTAATTTTACATTACCCATCGACGGCAAATAAGCCAAACCAATATGTTTTGGTAAGGCATCTTCCCAAGGCTCAATCATTTCTGCCAAAAATGACTCCCCAATTCCGATGGTACGGATGACTTTGTGGTAAATGAAAGGCGTTTTAAAATGAGCTTGTAATTTAGGTAAAATGGTATCTTTCATGATGCCTTTCATCTCGAAAGGAACGCCAGGCATTGATACAAAAACCGTATTTTCATGTTCAAACCACATCGCAGGAGCAGTGCCATACGCATTACGAATATAGGTCGCATTGGTTGGAATTTCGGCTTGTCCGAGGTTTAAACCTGTTAGCTCTCTTCCTCTTTTAGCAAAAAAAGCGGTTACTTCAGCAAGGGCTTCTTGATTGATTTCAAGACTTGAACCAAAGTAGGTACACATCGTTTTTTTTGTAATATCATCTTTTGTGGGGCCTAGTCCGCCTGTAATCAAGACAATATCAGCTCGTGACTGAGCTTCGGCTAATATGCTTAAAATGGCTTCTTTGGTATCGCCAACCGACGATTTTCGGACGGTTTTAATCCCAATTTTATCCAATTCAGCACTAATCCATTGCGTATTGGTATCTGTAATTTGTCCGTACAGAATCTCGTCGCCAATCGTAATAATTTCTGCTTTAATCATGGTATGTTTTTTTAGCAACAAGTGTTAATGAAGGCATAAAGGCACAAAGCTATGATAACTCGTATGGTTAAAGCATCCTTCTTGTAGCCTAATGCTTAGTTCCCAGCTTGTAATTGACTATTTTTAAGATTCCTCATCTAGAAATCGTCTATCACTTGGTATTATTAACTAAATTTGTCCAAATTTACACAAATTATAGACTTTTGTCGTTTAATTGCCGAACTCTGTTTAGAAAAAATAACCTTCCTACATAGTCTTTGTTTCACTTTATAAAAGAATAACATGAAAAAATATGTAATCGCAGCCGCTGTCCTATGTCTGTTAAACAGTTGTACGACACAACAATTGGGAACCGTTTTACAACAAGCTAATGATGTGTTGGCAGGTACAGCCACCTTACCACTTACTACTGAAGAAATTGGTCGTGGCTTAAAAGAAGCCTTGACCGTCGGGATAAGAAATA
>JALRIJ010000101.1:0-289 GCA_023255485.1 Flectobacillus sp. | reverse complement strand
AATTCGGCTATTAAACTTTTATTTCCGCCAGAAGCACAACAAGTAGAATCGAAATTACGTGCCATTGGGCTTGGGGCTGAATGTGATAAATTTATTACTGCCCTAAATAGAGGAGCAGAAAACGCCGCTGCCAAAGCAGCACCTATTTTTGTGGACGCTATCACAAAAATGACAATTCAAGATGCTATGGGTATTTTGAAAGGGGATAAAGATGCCGCTACGCAGTATTTGAAGAGAACTTCCACTACGGCCTTAATTGCTGCCTTTTCGCCTGTAATTCAAGAGTCTA
>JALRIJ010000100.1 GCA_023255485.1 Flectobacillus sp. | reverse complement strand
CTAAAACCATAATAGAAGTGCTGAAACCATTAGCGACTTCGGCACTTGGCCCCAATACCGTTACACTGCAAAGCCCTGTTGCTGGATACCCCGTTGCTGGGTTGATAATATGTGAATAGCGTTTGCCATTAAAAACCACATATTTCTGATAACTTCCCGAAGTAACTACGGCACTTTGTTTCAATAAGGGAATAATTGCAAAAATAGTATCTTCTTTCATCGGATTGGTGATGCCGATATTCCAGGGTTCACCGTTGGGTTGTGTTCCCCAAGTACTCATATCGCCAGAACCGTTGACAATACCCGCTTGAATCCCTTTTTCCAACATCATTTTACGACAGCGGTCAGCTGCATAGCCTTCGCCTAAGGCTCCAAAGCCAATTTTCATTCCCTTTTTCTTGAGAAAAATCGTGCTGTTTTTTTTGTCTAACACAATGTTTTTATAGCCTACTTTTTCAACTGATTTTTTGATTGCTTCGGGGCTAGGCATTTGCGTCATAGAACCATCAAATTTCCAAATTCGCTCCATCGCTGCAAAACTAATATCGAATGCTCCTTTGGTAATGTTGGATAAATGAATGGCTCGCTCGGTCAGTGCAAATACTTCGGGGCTTACTCGAACAGGTTGGATTCCTGCCTGTTGGTTTACATGAGAAACTTCGGTATAACTTCGCCAATCTGAAATTAAGTTTTCAATACGGGTAACTTCGGTAATGACCGAATCAATGTGTTGTTCGGCAGTCAGAGAGTCTTTCGCTACGATGGTAATATCGAATCGTCCGCCCATCAAAACCACTGTTCTTTTGCGTAATACCTGTGCTTGCGTGTACGTACTGACAAGCAAGAAAATGAGGAAAATACCTTTTTTCATTCTGTTGAAGTGGTTAATATCCTAATAACAATCCGACAGGATTTGTTGATGTGCTTGGAAATGGTTAGCACTTAGCTTTAGTTTCTCCTGACAAATGCTATCAATTACTTGCATCACATCTTTTTGCATCGCTAACGAACCACAAATCATAATAACACCCTTATTTGCCAGTACTTCTGCCACTAATTGAGCATCCCTTTTGATTAAATCACCCACATAAACTTGTTGTGTCATACGAGAAAACGCTAACTGTAGGCGAGTCAGTTTTCGTGCTGCAAGGTAATCGTCAAGTTGTTCTTTGTACAAGAAGATAGAGGTTTCATCTCGGAAACCTGCATACAAATAACAACTCGTTTGAGGGTTATTCTGACTAATCATTCCTAAGAAAGGGCCAATTCCCGTTCCATTGCAGATGAGGATGGCAGAAGGAATGTTCTTCGGAAAATGAAAATGTTCATTCCGAACAATTTTCGCTTGCATCGTTTGGCCAACTGTCAATTGATGTAAAAAACTAGAACCCAAACCCTGTGGATGCAAACGGACACTCAGTTGCAAGTTGTTATCCACCATACCGATGGAGTATAAGCGTTCTCGGTGGTCGTTGGCTGGATAAATGGCCAATAAATCGCCAGACTGTACTTTGGTAGCCTGTTGCGGTTTTAGACGAAGTAGAAAAACGTCCTCACTTTTATTCAGGGCATTGCTTATTACTTCTAAGGTTTGCAAGTCTTTTGGGGCATCAGTCACGACCTTCGACTGGATGGCAATACCTGTTTTGCTTGTCCATGCCTCTGTCCATAACGCATAATCTTCTACCGATTTATCATTTACGGTATGAATATCCAGAAGGGGAGAAGCCCACGATTGCTTATTGATTAACTGATGAACATCAAAGCCAAACTGACAAAAATCTTCGTACGCTTTTGAACCAAAGGCAACTACGCTAAATTTAATGGCTTGCGTTTGGCTCGTTTGTGCTACTAATTGCTGAAACTTATGGGCATTGGTTGGAGCTTCGCCTAGTCCGTAAGTAGCCGTGAAGATGGTTAAATATTCAGCTTTGGGGAAACTCGTATAGTCATTCAAAGATACCAAATATGCCTTTTCCCCTTGTTGTATTAATTGCTGATGGAAAGCCGTTGCATAACTCCAAGTGCTACCATTTTCTGAACCTACTAAGGTGACAAAACGGCATTCGTCTGCTTTATATTTATTCTTGCTACGCCCTGCTCTCCGTTTGAAGGTAATGGTGAAACCAGAACCGATAAAAAATAAAATATTACAAGAAACAAGGGCTAAAATAATAGCCCAAAGAACATTGCTACGACCTGTGTGTAAGTCGAGGCTTACATTGGCTGCTACTTGGGTAAAAGGATATTTTACTTCGTTCAAGACTTCTCCTGTAACCTGATTAACAGCAAGTTCTCGGTCTTGAAGTTTGAGGGTATAATAGTCTTCTACATCTTCTGAAAAAGGAAATTCAATGCTTTTTACCTCGCTCAAATGAATACTTTTGAAGCTCGGAATATCGGTAAGTGGTTTGGTAGGGGATGATTTGATAGCGTCGAAATCAACCGATAATTTTTGGTTAGAAGTAGGAATTAATTCAAATCGTTGCATGGAAAGGTATGTACCCGTACAAGCAATAATCAGAATTGGTACTAGCGACCAACGACTTAGTACGACGTGGTAATATTGGGCTAGGCTATCCTTTGCAATTTTTTTGAAGAAGTTTTTAACTCCCCTTTGGCGTTGAATGACCAATAATGTTCCTGAAATACTGATGAGTAAAAACAAGAAAGCCGTTATACCCACAAATAAACGCCCCAATTCATGTAGAAAAAGAGAACGGTGAAAGTCGGTAACCCATTCAAAGAAAGCACTTTGCGGAGGGACTGTTCCTAGTTTTTCCCCTGTTAAGGGATGCACATAAATACGAGCATTCCCATCTTCAAAGGCATCTCCTTTTAGCATTACCGATTGGGTATTGTCCACTTCGACCAAACTAACTTCGGGATATGCTTTTTTGAGGGCAGGGATTACCTGAGCTAAGGTAAGGTCATTAAAGCCAGCTACTTGGTGGCTTTCAATTCGATTTTTGACAGGTTCAAACGAAAGAATCAATCCAGAAACGGACGCAATCGTTAAAAATAGAAATGAAGATACAGCCAGTAGTAAGTGGCTGTATCTCCAAAGAGAAATGTTCATAATAGCTTAGTTAGATGGACTAAATCGAACGTATCGAATGTATCCAGTACCTTCAGATTTGGCAGCTAGACTTTCGGTGGTTAAAGGAATTTCTACATCTTTCACGTTGTATGCTTTATCCTCAACGGCACTTTCAAAACGTAGCTTATAATTGGCATTGATTTTAGCATTCTCAATTTCAAGTACTACTACACTTCTGTCGCCTCCTGTTACGGACGCCCCTGTAATGGCACTGATATTAGTGGGCTTTTTAGCATAAGCCTTGTGCCATTCTTTGATGTCGTGATACCATTTTTTGTTAGAACCCAACACATACAACGTTTTATCGTAGCCTCCTTTTGGGTCAATAATCGACACAACCATATAAGCACCTTCACCCATGTAGTTGGTCATCTGAATCATACACTTATACTTGGTAGTTGCTGCACCTTGAGCAAAGGATGCAAGACTACATGCACCTACTAAAGCTAATACAGAAACAGCCTTTTTTACGAAATTGTACATAATATTATTTTAGAAAATTGATAGATACTTTTCTTTTTGTGAGCGTTTCATTTTCAGAAGCTAAATCAAAAGCCGTTTCCCCAAAATTAGTAACGATTTCCTTCTTTGCACCTGTTTCAAGAAGATATTTCAAAATCGTGTCGTCTTTTGCCAACATCGCTGCTTTGTGCAAGATTGTAATTCCTTCCTGATTTTTGGCATTAATGTCAAGTTTTAACGGCTCTAAACGTTTCAATAAACCTAAATCATTTTTCATAATAGCCAAATGATAAAGCGTATTACCGTTTTTCTGAGGGGTAGCTACGTTAAAGCCTTTTTCTTGTAAAGCCTTAATTTTGTTATCAAAATCCTCTGGTTTACCACCACCCATGCCCATTCTGCCTTCACCACCACCGCTATACGATTGGATTAAGTAAGCCGATAGATTTTCCCCAGCTTTATTGATAGCGTTTACATCTGCACCTTTGCTAATTAGCAATTGTACAATTTCTGGAGAATTACCTTTTACAGCCAACATCAAAGCGGTTTCACCTTTGGCATTTGCTTGATTGATGTTCTGTGCTTTGCTCGCCAATAATTCAATTGTCGCAACATCTCTGTTAGAAGAAGCCGCATTGATAAACGGAGTGTTGCCGTCGTTATCTGCTTGGTTGACATTGACACCTTTTGCTACAAAGTGTTCAATAATTGCCTTTTGGTTAGGCTTGCGAACAATGAAATGAAGTACGTTTTCGCCCTCTTTCGTCGTTCCTGTAGGCTTTAAATTTAGGCTTTCTAAGTATTCATAAAACTCCAAAGGAGCAGCAGGGCCTCTACGGTTTCCTTGTGCTGCCATAAAAAAGGCATTTTCAGAAGGTTTGATGCCTTTTTCAACGAGCAATTTTAAGGGAGCAATATTTCCACTTTTTGCCACATAGCAGAAGGCATTGTTTCCATTGTTGTCAACGCTGTTGATGTCTAATCCCTTTGACTGTAAGTAAGTAGTTAGCGATAAATCTTTGTCGTTACTGATTGCCAATAACAAGATATTTGCTCCGTCAGCAGTGACTTCTTTTTTAATATCAACACCCTTTGAAACAAAATAATCTACCAACGTAGGTTTTAATTGTCCACTTGATGCTACAAGGCTTAGTGGGCTAAGTCCATGCTCTTCTTTCAATTTGATGTCCGCTCCTTTAGAAACAAGGAAGTCAATCAGGTCAGCATCACCTCTCATCGCTACCCAGTGTAAGTAAGTACGTCCCTCATGACCCACTTTCGTAACCGAGTTTCCTTCCAAACCTACCAAGTATTTAATCGTTTCGCTAGGTGCTTGATTCAGAATTGCCAACACCACTGGGTCCATGTTCATTTGGTTCGCCTGAGAAGGGTTATTCCCTTTTTCAACCTCTGCTTTTACAGTAGCAATATCAGGTTGATTTCTCCAGAAGGATTGGTCTAATAAGGTGTTTTTTTGAGCGTTTGCAACAAGGCTAAACAGAGCGATTGCGGCAGTGATGATGATTTTTTTCATTGATTATGGTTAAAAATGACTTTTAGCTGTTCAATAGCTGACATGGTATAAATTTAAGATAAACGAACTTACGAAGTTTAAATTATCGACACAAATCAGATTTTAATCGACATACGATTAGTTTGAGTAATTTATCTACTACTTTGATAGGGCTATTAAAACAATTGGGCTTTGCTTGCGGCAAAACCCAATTGATATAGTAACACTACAATTACTCTTAGAATTTCACTGCTAATGTAGCATTGAAGTTACGAGGAGCAATTGGGTTCACACTATTATCATCGTGTACGTTGTACGACAATACATTCGTAATATTTCCTATCTTGGTGCGTAGAGAAATGTTTTTATACGTGTAGCCTAAGGTTGCATCTAGTTGGGTATAGTCAGACAAAGGAATCAATTGGTATGTGTCTGTGTTAGTCGGAACACCATTGATATGTAAGCGTGTTGAACGACCTGCAAATCTCTCTCCAAAATATAAACCAATTAATCCAACGCTTAATCCTTTTAATTTACCAGAGAAGGCGTAGTTTCCACTGATATTTGCTGTGTTTTTCGGATTGTAACGTAGCTCACTTCCTACAATGTAAAGATTTGAACGAGTATATTTTGTTTCGTTAAAACTATAACCTGCCATTAAAGATACTTGTTCGTTAAGACGGGCTACAAAGTCTAGTTCTACCCCACGGCTT
This sequence comes from Flectobacillus sp., assembly GCA_023255485.1. Lineage (GTDB taxonomy): Bacteria > Bacteroidota > Bacteroidia > Cytophagales > Spirosomataceae > JALRIJ01. Next base: position 4,970 of record JALRIJ010000100.1, on the reverse strand, counting down.
CTTACTGTTCCTGCTAATTCTTTGATGTTTGTGTTGGTATTGCCATTTGCAAGCGACATTTGAGCTAAATTATCATTCGTAATTTGATATAGGGTTAGGTTCGCTGTCACTCTACCGTTTAAGAATGTATTTTTTGAACCAACTTCAAACTGGTCAATGATAGAAGGAGCTAATGCATTTCCGCTCACATCGACACCTGTGTTGGTCGTAAAAGCATTGGAGTAGCTGGCAAACAACGAGTTTGTTTTGCTTGGTTGATATACAAGCCCTAAGCGTGGAGAGAATGCCTGATCTAAATTCACCGTTTCTACACTCTTATTTGTCGCTACTGTTAATACATTACTTCTTACATCTTGGTATGAATATCTAACTCCTAACAATACTTTTAAATTACTTAGAACAGATATTAAATCCTGTGTATAAACGCCTACACGATTGGTAGGGGCTGTCGTTACTGTTGATTTCGCTAGTACAGGTACATCTGTTCTAATTTTATATTGTTTTGTACCGTAGATATTTATCGTATCATATCTTGCTAGAGTGGTGTAGGCAGTGGTTGTAGTTTCGTAAGTATCTGCATCAATGCCTACCAAGAATTGGTGTTCAATTCTACCTGTTTTGAAGATACCTTTTAAGTCTATTTGTCCTATAAAATAATTATCTTTTACATCTGAACCTTGAACCCCTCTAACCCACGTTCCGTCAGTACTAGTAAGTGTTGGGCGACCTGTGCTAAGTAATTCTGTAGCATAATTTCTGTAGCCAGCTGCTGCTGTGATTTTCCAATTACGAGACAACGAGTGGTTGATGGTTAATGTTGCAGAGCTTTGTTTCGCATTGTAGTATCCCCATGAGACACCTAAGAAACGTTCTCTTGGAACATCTGCAATTTTGTAATTGATAGTACCAATACCAAAGTCAGGTGTACTTGTTCCTTGTGTGTAGTCGCCTTCCAATAAGATGTTTGTTTTTTTAGAGATATTAAACAAAATTGAAGGGTTTACATAAACACGGTCAGAACTTACAACATCTCTAAAGCTATTCGCTTTTTGATACGAGCCATTGACACGAACCGCAACATTTTTGCCAATTCCTGAATAAATATCTAACGTTGGTTTCAACAAACCGAAACTTCCTACTCTCATTGATGCCTCACCACCGAAGCCAAATTTAGGTTTTTTAGTTACGATGTTCATGACTGAACCCGAAGTAACGCTTCCGAATAGTATAGCTGATGAGCCTTTAAGAATCTCCACTTTTTCAAGTCCTGATGTTTCAAGATTCATGCCATTGAAAAAGCGAACCCCATTCTTGAACGTGTTACTACTTCCGAATGAATAACCACGAGAAGCAATTTCTTCCTGATAACCACCTGCTGTTCCCATGATATAAACCCCGTTTGCGTTCATTAATACATCGCTCATACTGTTTACTTGTTGTTGAGATAGTACTTTCTCATCAATGATGGCGATACTTTGTGGCAAGTCCATTGGGCGAATTGCCATTTTACCAATTGCTACAGGTTTTTCGTTGGGACTAACAGAACCTCTAACTACAATTTCTTTTAATTCTTCGCTTACTTCTACTAAACCTAACTCTAAGGATAACGTCTTACCTTCTTCTACTTTTACTTTCTGAATTAAGGTCTGATAGCCAACAAAAGAAGCAACTAAAGTATAGGTCTGAGAATGTAACTTTTCAAAGATGAACTCTCCGTTTTCTGGTGTTGAAAGACCTCTTTTTGTTTCTTTTAAACGGATAGACACCCCAGAAACTAAGTTTCCCTTTTGGTCTTTTACGGTTCCTTTTAAGATACCACTTTGCCCGAAGCTAACCGCTGCAATTCCTAATACAAGAGTAAGTGTGTAAATAAACGATTTCATGTGCTATATGTGCTTATGTAATTTAGACTCATTAAAAATAATGCTCAAATTTAGACGACTTCTAAATAAGAAACAAGTTAATTTAGACTTATTTTAAATAAGAATAGCAAAAAATCAAATAGATGTGATTTGATTGGTAGAAAATTGGATAAAAACCAGATAGGGGAAGTGAGAAATGCTTGTAAATAGGATGAATAGACCTTATTAAAGGTGCTTGTGGCATATTGTTGAATTTATCAGGGTGAAAGATAGCTCACCCTGATAATCACTAGATAGAATATTGAAAAGAGAAACTAAGGCTTATAAACGTGAATGGATTGTCCTACAAATTTCCATTCTCCTTTTACTTTCTCCAATAACCTGATTTCGTAAGTATAGGTTTTAGCTCCACTCTTATCAGTTGAGATTTCGTCGTGGCTAACCCAAGCACTTGTACCTGTGATGCTGATTTTCATATTACTTTGTTCTGCAAAACCGCCATTACCCATTTTTGCATCAGGGTTCTTCATCTCAGCAGGAGGAACGTCGAAGGTTTTACCCTCAGGAGTAGAAACCAAAATTCTACTATAAGGACGAAGCTGCCAGCAAGCACTATGCCCTGCAAAATCACCAGCACGCCAAGTGGCGGCCTCTTTGGTAAGTAGCGTTTTGATAGCCGCAGTATCGTCAATTTTCTGTGCAAAACTGCCAAATGTGATGCAAGCGATACCTAGTAATAAGAAATACTTTTTCATACGAATTATTTTTTGGATGTTCATCCAAAGATAAGTAGAAGTTTCGCTTGAGGTATCCTTTGGTGAAGTGTTAGTCGCTAAACGGATTGTTTATTCTATAAAAAAATCCCTTACCAATCTACATAGTTGATAAGGGATTTGAAGATATTCTCTACTCTTAATCGTTTACTTTCCAGCTCTTTTTAATAAATCAGCACGTTTAAGCGTAACCATTCTACCAATTGGTTTGTTGTTGCGATAGGTAAGAACACGTAGGGTTAAGGGCCCTTCGGGTACTTCAAATGGTGCCGTATACAGGGTTTCGTAGCGACTTGGTACAGCATCGTTGATGGTATAATAGATAGACAAATCAGACACCTCTTTATCTAAGGTTACAATTAGTTTTCCATCTTTTACGTTTGCTGTTACAATAGGGTCATACATACTGTTCGAGTAATTTACACCAGCTACTTCCGAACGTTCAAAGCGACTTTCTACACGTTTGGTGAAAGCATCCCAGTTACGAGCTGTTTTAGGCGACCAGTACACATCTGCCAAAGCCCAGATACGTGGGTGACTCATGTACTCGGCATGAGCAAGTGTAGCTACTCCCTCTGTCCATAAATTACCTTGTCCTCCCAAAATATATTTGGCATCTACTCCTTCAGGTACGGGTTCAAAACCATAACAAGTTTTTAAACGAAGTGTGCTGTAAATCGGTGGCTCTAACGTTCCATCGCCTTGCATATAGTCAAGATAAGCGAAAGTTGTTGGCGACATTACCACTTCGTGTCCCATTTTAGCAGCTTCAATACCTCCTTTAATACCTCTCCAACTCATAACCGTTGCTTCTGGAGCAAGTCCACCTTCTAAGATTTCATCCCATCCTAGCATTTTTTTGCCCTTTGTCTTCAGAATTTGCTCTACTCTCTTCATGAAATAACCTTGCAATTCTTCGACATCGTGCATTTTTTCTTTTTCCATCAAAGCCTTACAGCCAGCATCTTTTTCCCAGAAGCCTTTATAGCATTCGTCACCACCTACATGGATATAAGGACTAGGGAAAAGCGGTGCTACTTCAGTAAATACTTTGTCTAAAAACTCATATACTTTTTCATCCGCAGGGTTCAGCGAGTTATCAATTGACATCGTGAATTTTCCGTTACCGAACCAGTCTGCAAATTTTTCTCCCGCTCTTACCGTTGTTTTTGGATTTTTGGTACATGAAATTTCTGGATAAGCAGCAATGGCTGCCATTGAGTGCCCTGGGACATCAATTTCTGGCACAATGGTTACATGACGTTCTTGAGCATAGCGAACAACTTCTTTGATGTCTTCTTGCGTATAAAATCCGCCATCTGTAGCCGCTTCGCCTGGTTTTGCCCCTTCAATTTCACCAAATTTACCCATACGAGGCACACGCCAAGCACCCACTTGGGTTAATTTTGGAAGTGATTTGATTTCGATTCTCCAGCCTTCATCGTCGGTTAAGTGCCAGTGGAATACGTTGTATTTTAAGCGAGCAATTTCGTCGATGTAACGTTTTACATCTTCTTTCTTGAAGAAATGACGGCTTACGTCTAGCATTACTCCACGCCATTTGAAACGAGGATAATCGGTGATTTTTACCAAAGGAACTTCCCATGTTTTCTTGACGAAAGTGTTACTTTCAATTTCTTTTGGAAACAATTGTAATAAACTTTGAATACCATAGTACAAGCCTGCTGGTTTGTTGGCTTTGATAACAATTTGCTGACGTAATACCTCAATCGAATACCCCTCATCGCCCAAGGTTGCTACTGGTTTTTTGTGAATGCTTAGGTGAATGTGGTTCAAAAAGCTCGATTGTGATGGTACTGTCTTTAGGTGATAGCCCGTTGGTTTTGATAGCGTTGATGCCAAGTTTTTAGCCGCTATTTCTGCTTCTGGACTGTCGTACATAATCACAGAAGAAGGAGAGAGTAGAAACGTCCCGCTTGCGTGTTCATTTCCACGGGTTGGGGAATGATGTTAATGGAGGCTTTTTGAGCCAGCGAGAGTAAACTCGTGCACGAAAAAAGGAGTACTAATAATTGTTTCATAGAATGCAAATTGGATAATGATGCGTGTTGATAAAAAAGTATGAAACTAAAAATAGTAGAATAAATTCATTTCTTTGTCCTGTGAAGGCATTAAATGGCATGCATTTTTGATAATAATTCCAAAATCGGAACTATGTTGCTGATTTTAAAATTTTAATAGGTAATTTGTTACTTATCAGGATTTTGATGACTTTGTGAAGTCGAAAATAAGGAGTTACCAAGAGGGGAGCCTTTAGCGGAAAGTACGGAACTTCCCGCTAAGAGATAAGGTATTTATTTCTCTAATAGCCGTT